>JAILGY010000118.1:0-6494 GCA_024696325.1 bacterium
GAATATATGAGGCCCGATTATGTTTTTTTGAGGAATTTTTACCATTTTCAATCCCAATGGCCCTCAAATTCATAATGCTCTGGCCATACTCATTTTGGACCAGACGAAGATACCTATAACCCCGATTAAATCATCGTTTCCATAAGTATGACAACCGTGGCTGCCAGTATGCGGCGGCAAAATTTACAGGCCAGGGCAGCAAGGAAATATAAAGCCACAACCAACTCAAAACATGAGCTTCCGGTTGCGCCCAATCCGCTTGCCCAGGATTTCAGCGCCAGCACTCCAAACCAGAAATGGGTCAGTGATATCACTTACCTCTTGACCGATGAGGCCTGGCTGTATCTTGCTGTAATTATTGACCTGTTTTCACGGCTGGTGGTTGGCTGGCAATGGCGGAGCATATGACGGCCGGGCTTGTGTGTGAGGCCATCCACGGCGAGAGCTTTGCCACCCGTGAAAAGATGCGTCAGGCTGTATTCGAATATATTGAAGTTGATTACAATCGTGCCCGCCGCCATGGTACCATGGGAAATATCAGTCCCATCGCGTTTGAGGCACTTCAACATGCTTAACCCGGTGTCCACTCATAATGGGCAAGATCAACCTTTATTCGTGATATGATAAAGCTGACGCAGAGAAGACTGTAAAGGGAGTTTTACGAACAGAACACCATTTTTCGAGGTATCCTTAATTCAATTATGTCAATATTTATCTCAGAAAAAAAACGACTTGAGGCTGTCGAATTAGCTCAAAGAGCGGAACGTGAATTGGCAAAGACTAAAGAACGACTGCGTTCCCTTGAGGATATTGTCGCTACTCTCCGTAGGAATTATGATGAGGAAATCGATAAAAAAACAGAAGACAAAATAAATGCTTTGATGCAGAGCAAAACTTGGCGTCTTGGTTGTGCGATTAATAATTGCAAAACTATTAAAGATTTTTTAGCTCTTCCGTTTGAATTATGGAAGTTGAAGAAATCTTTGCCTGAAGATGATTTTTCTTTAGATCAGCCTGTAGCAGCAGCTAATGAAGAGATAGTTCAACCGGAAGTTCTGAATGCAGAAGAGCAGGCATGGATGTCGTCCATGCTGGAAAAGGCTTCCCGCATTCCAGACAGCAATGGCTGTAAATACTATGTTAAGAGCTCACTGCGCATAGGCATTGTGTGCGACCAGTTTTTTTTCGATTCCATTAACGCTGCCGCAGATTTTGTTTATCTGACCCCGGAGAACTGGAGGGAAGAAATTGAGAAAGGGATTGACGTCTTCTTGTATGTTTCCACATGGCATGGCTTGAACAATGAATGGCATGGAATAGTAGGCGTTCAGAAACTGAGATTAAAATTCTTTCGTTCGTTTTGGCAGGGTGATGGGCATGAAGAAAGTACATGCGAGAATGCTTTGCGTGACGAGCAGATGAACATTTTTAATGAATGCCATCGCCGGAACATTCCCACGATATTTTATTCCAAGGAGGATCCTCCCAATTTCTGGCTTTTCGCAGAATTTGCCCCATACTGTGATTACGTGTTCACATCTTCCCAGGAATGCATTGCGGCCTATAAGGAGTACATTAACCTGGACGGCGTTGAGGCCGTCAGCTTTGGCATCAATCCTTTGGTACACAATCCCATTGGTTTCCGGTCGGCCCCAAAAGGCAGGGAGGTGCTTTTTTCCGGCTCATGGATGTTGAAATATCCCAGACGTTGTGAAGAACTGGCAGGAATTTTTGACGGTGTGCTGGCTACCGACTATGCTCTGCATATCATCGACAGAAATTTCCCTTTAAATAAGAAATTGGCCTATCCCGAGCCGTATATTAATTGTGTGTCTCCTGCATTGCCGCATGACCTGCTGCAAAAAGTTCATAAGATGGCGGACTGGGCAGTCAATATCAATTCTGTCAAGGCAAGCAGAACCATGTTCGCCAACCGATCATTTGAACTGCAGGCCAATGGCGTTCTGCTGCTTTCCAATTTCAGTATTGGCGTAAACAGCATGCTGCCCAATATCAGCATGGTGTACGACAGCGCGGAAGTGGGCCGCATTCTGCATGGCTTTACGCCGGAAGAAGTCTATGAAAGGCAAATTGCCGGCATACGTTCCGTTATGAGCGGACACACGTGCTATGATCGCATGCGGCGGTTTCTGAAGCCGGCGGGCCTGAAGTTTGAACAGCCTGTGCGCAGGATTCTGGTTCTTGTAGAAGAGCTCACAGAGAATGTGATCCGTTCCTTTGAGCGGCAGACGTATGAAGAAAAAACGCTGCGCTGCGCACAGGATGTGAAACCGGGCGATCTCAAGGCGTATGACATGCTGGCCTGGTTTGACAAACATTCGGAATATGAAGAATTCTATCTGGAAGACATGTCAAATGCCTTTAAGTATACCGCCTGTGATTATGTCACCAAAGACGCCTGGAAGGAAGGAGGCGTTCTTCATGAAGGCATAGAGCATAATTATGTTGAAAGGATGGAAAGCAAGTACAGAACACTGTTCTGGATTGCCTCGTATTCCTGCCGCAGTCTCATGCGCATGAAAGATGGCATACGGTTGAAAAACGGCTACAGCATCGACCATTTTAATTATGATGCGAAACCTTGCAAAACAACGTTCAATGAAAGGTCCTATACGCTTACCATTATTGTTCCCGTGCGGAATAATGGCCGGCAACTGTATGGGAAGTGCTTTTCCGGTTTGCGCTGCAGTTCCCTTTTTGAGGAGATGGAGATCCTTTTTGTCGATACCGGCTCGACAGATCCGTATACTTTAAAAATCGAAAACTGGCTTGCCCGGCGGTATTCCAATATCCGCATGATTTCCTGCGAAGACGCCGGTAAAGAGGCCTTTGCAGCGGCGATTCAAACAGGCCTATCCGTATCGACGGCTCCATATGTGGCCGTGCTTTTCCCGGAGGATGAGGCTGTTGGCGATGGATATGCCGGCCTTTATCACGCGCTGCTGGAACAGGGCGGGGATGCGGCCATGGGCAATATGTATGCCTGTGATGTGACAACGCAGCTTGTCGACAATTATGACGTTGTCATAAAGACTTTGGGCAGGCCTTTCATAGAGAGAAAGGATGATTTCTTTGACAATAATGCCTCCTTTGCACCGAGAATTCAGACCATGCTCATGGCAAAAGGATGGATGCAAGAAGTACTGTGCCCGCAGTCCGATGCAGCGGATACACCTTTGGAAGGCGTGCGGCTGATGCACTTGGCGAAAAAAATCATCCTTGTGAACACCCCTGTGCTTGCAGCGTACATACCTGCCTCCAATGCCGCGGAGCTTCTCCCTGTGCCTCGCCTGGAGGAACTGTTTAAAGTCAATAAGGATGCGGTCAACATCAAGGTTTCCTATGATCTGTTTGCCTCAAAAATCATTTTTTACAACAAATGGAATGGGGGAGAAAATGCGAGATTTGCATGGTCCATTCTTGCCGTATTAAAGGATAACGAAAAAGTCCATCAGTCAAAATACCGCAAGGATACAACCTTTGCTTATAGTTTCTCTCAATTGGAAGAAGGCTTCTACGCCGTAAAGGCGTTCGTTAAGGATGAAGACCGGAAGTTTTCGGAAGAAGTCGCGCTTGTGCATGTTTTTGCGGATAAAACATTCCAGGTGGAAAAAGAGTACTCTTCTGCTTCCAGACGAAACGTGCTCATGAAAAACGTAGAAATTAACATCGTTCCGGTGGGGAATGGCATATGCCATGTAAGCGCAAAAGGCCGTTTTTCCGTTTATGCAGATTTTGCATGGCATGTCTTCAGGCAGGATGAAAGCAAGCCTTGCTTCAAAAGCGAGTTTTCTCTGGCAAGCGAACGGCTGCTCACATTGACGGAATCTGGTACCTACAAGGTCAAGCTTATTTGCCGGGTGGGAAAAAAGAAGGGCGAACTTCTCTCTGAACCGTTTGACGTTGATGTGACGGAAGATTCGCAATATGTTTGAGGTGATCCTGTTGGTTAGACAACTGTTCACCTTTCTTAATTCGGTGTTCACTCATAATGGGCAAGATCAATGCTCCTTGGAAGAACTGAAGCGACAACAAGAAACATTGCGATGTAAAATCAAATACTTATCAGTATTAAACATATTGTTTACTACAATAATTTTGCAAGGTTCCTTTTAGGTTAAAATACTTCATAGGGAACTCTTTAGGCATGGCGCCCGATGAATGGGCTAAAAAGACAATCCATTCCAACAGAGTTCCCTATGTTTCGCACGAGTATTAATTATATATCTTTATTTATAGGGTTTGATCTCCTTTATGCCTTCCAAATACTTGCCGGTAGCATACTTGCCGTCACCCACCTTGTCGCATTCGGCTTTCGTCAGCTTGCCCACGCTGGTAAAGAAGTGAGCCAAATTGCTCTGCCACTGCTGGGCAGTGCTCGTGCCCTTGGAATCGTCAAAAAGGGCCTTCTGTTCTTTCAGATTGAACACAGGGTGAGTCTGGAGATCCTTCAGAGCCAGATCGGCGCTGTATTCCTTTCCGGTAAAATCAAAGTAGAAATGCTGGTAATCCTTTACCAGACTTTCCAACGGTTCGTTCTGGAGCATGTTGACTGCGCGCAGATACACGGACAAAAAGTCGGAAACCACCTGGGGATTCTTGCTTGCAAATTTTTTGTCGGCCAACAGCACAATAGGCTGTCCCTGACCGCAGTCATGTACCGTACCGGCAACTTTCCAGCCAAGTTCCTCGCCCCGGTACATATGGGGAGCCCACAGGGCAACGCCATCGCCGATACCCTTTTCGAAGGCCGCAACCGCTTGCGCCTGATCCATGTTCTTGATAACCACATCCTTGTCGGTCAGGCCCAACACCTGCAGCCAGGAACTGAAAGCATAGTGGGCGGAAGAAATGGTGGTGACCAGGAAAGTCTTGCCTTTGACATCCTTTGGATCCCCCAGCACATTGGGGTATTTGGGATTGTAGCCCTTGGTCTTGGCGATGGGGCTGTCCGGCCGCACCAAGACCGCGTTGGTATAGGACTCGTCATTGCCAATAAGAATGACTTCGGTGTCATGGCGCAGGGCGCCCATCATGGCAGGCACAGCGCCTATGCCGCAGAAGACCCACTCCCCGGCAGGCAGCGCATTGATAATGTCCATACCGGAACTGAAAAGTTTTAGCTCGATGTCGAGACCAACTTCTTTGTCCCAGCCTTTTTCATGGGCGTACCAGATCAGAAAGGTTTCGTGTTCATCCATCCAGGCGGTAGGAATTTTCATGGGCTTACTGGCCGCAAAAGCCATCCCGCCAATGGCAAGAGAAAGAACGAGTACAACAAAACCAACAATCAATTTTTTAAGCATTTGTTTTTCTCCTCTGTGTTTGTATTTAAGCGACAAGGAACTCTCACGTCGCCGATACTTCATGCAATTTCGAAACATTTCTGCGATTGCGCTCGTACGACATCAATGCTCCTCTGCTCTGATGAACAATTGTTTTCCGTTTTCACCTCCTCTGTTGTAGCATTGCAAAGCAACAGGTAACCCAATGTTATCAAAACGGGACAGGATTGTCCTCTAACCGTTGACTTTTTCTTTCTCCTGCAGACGCTTCAAGATTCGCCCCCGCAGCAACCAGGCCCGCCAGAGAAAGAAGCAGGCTAGGGCAGCCACAACTCCGGCGGCATAAGGCTTCGGCTCAAGAAACCACAGGCTCATCGCGGCAAGGCCCAGCAAAAGAGTGAGCGCCCGCATCAGGGCAAGCCGTGC
Organism: bacterium; assembly: GCA_024696325.1. Taxonomy (GTDB): domain Bacteria; phylum Desulfobacterota; class Desulfuromonadia; order Desulfuromonadales; family JAAYDE01; genus RGIG7977. Next base: position 5,733 of record JAILGY010000118.1, read on the forward strand.
GTAGGCTATTTCAATGACAGTATCTGCTGCGGTTCTTTTTGCCATGCTTTCCCTCTTCGCATCGCTTCGTCCTGCGTCCCAATATCGTTGTATAAAGTACTTTGAGATGCAAAACACGGAAATCGCGCCAAAACAACCGAAGAGCAATCCGATGGAGGCGGGTTCCATTACAGGACCAGCTCCGTGTTGTCGGTAATGACCTTGCGCAGCTGCAACAGATCCATGCTGATATGTTCACGGGGGCTGGGAAGATCCACCTTGTATTCGGTTTTAACGGTGCCAGGCAGTTTGCCTTCCATCAACACAATGCGATCGGCCAGGAACAGGGCCTCGTCGATGTTATTGGTCACAAAGATAACCGTACGTTTTTCCTGTTCCCAGATACGGGCGATCTCGTGCTGCATGAACATACGAGTTTGAGCGTCGAGCTGCCCAAAGGGCTCGTCCAAAAGCATGACCGTGGGCGCGTTGGCATAGGCACGGGCAATGCCTACCCGCTGCTTCATGCCACCGGAAAGCTGGTGCGGGTAATGGTTTTCAAAGCCCTGTAAACCTACCATATCAATATAACGCTGGGCGATTTCCTGCCGTTCTTTCGGCGGCACGCCCCGCAACTTGAGACCCAGCTCCACATTGTGGCGCACCGTTTTCCAGGCAAAGAGCATATAACTCTGAAACACCATGCCCCTGTCGGCCCCAGGACCTTCCACCGCTTTGCCATCCAGCAAGACCGTACCCGTATCAGGAATTTCCAAACCGGCT
>JAILGY010000119.1:0-4932 GCA_024696325.1 bacterium
CACCGCCTGGCAGAATCAGCAGGACGAATTCGCCGCTTTCCCGGGCGCCATCGTCATGACCACCAACTGTCTGATCAAACCGCTGGATTCCTACAAGGACCGGATCTTCACCATCGACGTGACCGGCTGGCCCGGTGTTGCTCACCTTGCGGAAGGCGACTACGCGCCCGTCATCGCCAAAGCTCAGCAACTGGAAGGCTTTGCCGCGGACAAGGCGGGCAAAACCCTCAGCACCGGTTTCGGACTGAAAGCTGTTACCAATGTAGCCGGCAAAATCGTCGAGCTGGTCCGGGCAAGAAAGATCCGCCATTTCTTCCTGGTTGGCGGCTGCGACGGTCCGGAAGAAACCCGCAAGTACTACACCGAATTTGTCGAGAAAGTTCCCAAGGACTGCATCGTTCTGACGCTGGGCTGCGGCAAGTTCCGCTTTATCGACCAGGATCTGGGAGATATTGAGGGCATTCCCCGCCTCATCGATCTCGGCCAATGTAACGATACCTATTCGGCCGTCATGATAGTGGATGCGCTGGCACGCGCCTTTGAATGCTCGGCGCTGGATCTGCCGCTGTCGCTGATCATCTCCTGGTTCGAGCAGAAAGCTGTGGGCATTCTCCTTGCCCTGTTCTTCCTCAACATCCGCGACATTCGCCTTGGTCCCACACTGCCGGCCTTCATTTCGCCCAAAACATTGGCCTGGATGTCCGAACATTTCAACATCATGCCGATTAGAACCCCGGAAGCGGATCTGAAATCTATTTTGGGATAAGACGGCAAAAGGAAAAACAGAGCGGCCATTTTGAGCCGTAAAAAAACAGCAGCCCCAGTCCTCATGAGAAGACTGGGGCTGCTTTTATCAGGATGGTTTTAAAAATGCCGAGAAAATGACTTTTCTTCTGTGAGGGCATAAGCCACAGGTAATATGTCCCCTCTTCTTCGCAAGGGGACTACCTGGAACATTTAAATTACATTCGAGCTCTTCAACTAGCCTTTGGACACTGCACTTTCCTCAGCCTTGGCGAGTTGTTCGCGAAGACTTGCAACTGTTGCTTCGGCCGCCGCCTTGCCAATGGCAAGCTCACGATTTTCCCTCATCAAAGCATCCGTTTCCAATCGGATTTTCTCTACTGTCACAATTTTCGACTGCAAAGTAAAAAGTTGTTGCTCCAACTTATCTATCCGCTTCCCCGCCATTTCCAACTGTTCCTGCGCAGTTCCTTGCTCGGAATTCTTCAGTGTTTGCTTGCTCTTTCCCCGGGCAAGCAAAATGTCCAACGATGTATTTTCTTTTTCCAACTCCGCTTTCCAACGCAAAAACAGAGGAGCAATACCGCGGAGGCTGTTACAGCCAAGCTTATCCCTGATAAGCATAATTGTCGGTTTGACTCCCTCATCGACAAGAGCTGCGGCTGTCTGTGCAACGTCGCTGTATTCCACAACGTCTCCTGTCATGCAAATGTTCATATGGCGGCTCTCCCTTCCGGGCATATCCGTGTTTCAAAGACATGCAGCGCATCGGCGATGGCCTTGTCCATATCCCAGTAACGATACGCGCCCAATCGTCCACCCAGAATCAATCCCGGCATCTTGGCCGCTTCCTCCGCATACCGGGCATATAATGCATTGTTTCGTTCATTGTTGACCGGATAATAGGCCTCATCGCCCTTGTGATAAGTTGCCGGATATTCCCGGCAAATAATCGTTTCGTCCAAATTGAAAGGCACCGTTCGCTCGGGGTGATAGTGCTTAAACTCATGAATACGGGTGTAAGGCATCTCCAGATCGGCATAATTCATGACTGTTGTGCCCTGATAATCCTTTTCCGGCAGGGTTTCCCATTCAAAACGCAGGGAACGCCATTCCAGCTCCCCATACTTGTATTGGAAAAACTGGTCGGGCATACCGGTATAGATCACTACGCAACCGGAAGGAATCTGCTCCTTTATGCTCTCATAGTCGCAGTTGAGCTTCACCGTGATGAGTGAATTGCTCAACATGCGCTGGAAGATGCTGAAATAGCCATCTTTTGGAACACCCTGCCACGTATCGTTGAAGTAGTTGTTGTTATACGTCGTGCGGAAAGGCAGACGACTGATGATGGAAGCCGGGAGTTCACGCGGGTCGTGTTCCCATTGTTTGTGGGTATAGCCCTTGATGAAAGCCTCATAAAGAGGACGGCCAATCAGGGATATGGCCTTTTCCTCCAAATTTTTCGGTTCGGCGATGAAATCGCGCGCGATTTCTTCCTTCAAAAATGCCGCCGCCTCGGCAGGCCGGAAATTTTTGTCGTAAAAAGCATTGATGGTGCCCAAGTTGATGGGCATGGTATACACTCGGTCTTTGTGGGTGATGAAAACCTTGTGCTGATAACTGGTGAATTCTCCAAACTGGTTAATGTACTCCCAAACTTCGGGCAACGAGGTATGAAAGATATGCGAACCGTAGCGGTGGCATTCAATGCCGGTTTCCTCATCCAGCGAAGAATAACAGTTGCCACCGATATGGTCACGCCGATCAATGACAGTGACTGGCTGCTTCATAACCGTGGCGATGCGTTCGGCAATAACTGAACCCCAAATTCCTGCCCCCACGACAAGGTATTGCATACAAATTCTCCCCAAAGATTGTTTTTATATCCGGTTCTCATGTTCCCTGGCTTGGAGATTCTTTTTGCAATTCTACAAACCTGTTTGATCGCAGATAAACCTCCAAGCCAGAACAAAAAACAAGTTTCTATTTATAAGGTTTGATTTCCTTGATGCCTTCCAGATACTTGCCGGTAGCGTACTTGCCATCGCCCACCTTGTCATATTCGGCTTTGGTCAGTTTGCCCACACTGGTAAAGAAACGGGCCAAATTGCTCTGCCACTGCTGGGCTGTGCTCGTACCCTTGGAGTCGTCGAAGAGAGCCTTCTGCTCTTTCAGGTTGAACACCGGGTGGGTTTGGAGATCCTTCAGAGCCAGTTCTGCACTGTACTCCTTGCCGGTGAAATCGAAATAGAAGCGCTGGTAATCCTTCACCAGGCTTTCCAACGGTTCGTTCTGGAGCATGTTGACTGCTCGCAGGTAGATGGACAAGAAGTTGGAAACGACCTGGGGATTTTTGCTTGCGAACTTCTTGTCGGCCAGGAGAACGATAGGCTGACCTTGGCCACAGTCATGCACAGTACCGGCGACCTTCCAACCGAGTTCCTCGCCCCGATACATATGCGGAGCCCACAATGCTACACCATCGCCTATGCCCTTTTCGAAGGCTGCGACCGCCTGAGCCTGATCCATGTTCTTGATAACTACATCCTTGTCGCTCAACCCCAGCACCTGCAGCCAGGAACTGAAAGCATAGTGAGCGGAAGAAATGGTGGTGACCAGAAAAGTTTTGCCCTTAACATCTTTCGGATGCCCCAGCACTTCAGGATATTTAGGGTTGTAACCTTTGGTTTTGGCGATGGGACTGTCTGGCCGCACCAAAACCGCATTGGTGTAGGACTCGTCATTGCCGATAAGGATGACTTCTGTATCATGGCGAAGGGCACCCATCATGGCGGGAACCGCGCCTATGCCACAGAAGACCCATTCACCAGCCGGCAAAGCGTTGATGATATCCATGCCGGAGCTGAAAAGTTTCAGTTCGATGTCGAGGCCAACTTCCTTGTCCCAGCCCTTCTCATGGGCGTACCAGATCAGAAAAGTTTCGTGTTCGTCCATCCAGGCGGTAGGAACCTTCATGGGCTTGTTGGCCGCAAAAGCCATGCCGCCAATGGCAAGAAAGAGAGCCATGACGACAATACCGGTAATCAATTTTTTGAACATGTGTTTCTCTCCTCTGTTTTTTTACATCCATCCATTTGTGCTAAGTAACTCATCCATGCATTCGCGAAACAGCTTCGCTATCGCGCTCAACAACAGTTTTCCGTTTTCACCTCCTTCATTATGGACAAAGGACATCAATATTGTCGAAAGCAGGGCAAAATGTGCCTGTTTCTAACTATCGACGTTTCTTTTCTCCTGCAGCCGCTTCAAAATCTTTCCCCGCAGCAACCAGCCCCGCCAAAGGCAGAAACAGGCCAGAGCGGCCATGATTCCGGCCGCATAGGGCTTCGGCTCAAGAAACCACAGGCCAACTGCGGCCAAACTCAGCAAAAGAGTTATTACCCTCAACAGGGCAAGTCGTTCATAAGACGTTTCAATGATATCATTGGGCTCGGCATCTCTCGTCATGCTTTTTCTTTTCTCGCTGCCCTGCCCTGCCGCCCAACGCCGTTGCACATAGTATTTCGAACCGCAAAACACGGAAATTGCCCCCAAACAGCCAAAGAGCAATCCCAAGGATGCTGGTTCCATTACAGGACCAGCTCCGTGTTGTCGGTAATGATCTTGCGCAGCTGCAGCAGCTCCATGCTGATATGTTCACGGGGTCTGGGAAGATCCACCTTGTATTCGGTTTTAACGGTGCCAGGCAGTTTGCCTTCCATCAATACAATGCGATCGGCCAGGAACAGGGCCTCGTCGATGTTATTGGTCACAAAAATAACCGTACGTTTTTCCTGTTCCCAGATACGGGCGATCTCGTGCTGCATGAACATACGAGTTTGAGCGTCAAGCTGCCCAAAGGGCTCGTCCAAAAGCATGACCGTGGGCGCGTTGGCATAGGCACGGGCAATGCCTACCCGCTGCTTCATGCCACCGGAGAGCTGGTGCGGGTAATGGTTTTCAAAGCCCTGTAAACCTACCATATCAATATAACGCTGGGCGATTTCCTGCCGTTCTTTCGGCGGCACACCCCGCAACTTGAGCCCCAGCTCCACATTGTGGCGCACCGTTTTCCAGGCAAAGAGCATATAACTCTGAAACACCATGCCCCTGTCGGCCCCAGGACCTTCCACCGCTTTGCCATCCAGCAAGACCGTACCCGTATCAGGAATTTCCAAACCGGCT
>JAILGY010000136.1:0-4267 GCA_024696325.1 bacterium
CGAAATATGCGGCACATAGAAGCCGTTAAAGCTGAGCGTCTCGCTGACCACGTGTACAATGACCAGTTTTGCATCATACTTTTTGGCCAGGCTGCAGGCATACTCAAAAGCGTAGTTGGAATTGTCCGAAAAATCTGTCGCAAACAACACTGTCTGAAAATCTTTCATGATCTCCTCCCTGAATTCAAAATAGACCGGCCAACAGCGGGGTACTCCAAGCACCAACCGCTTGCCACCACGATAGTCTCACAATCCCGTTCTGCCGGTACCATACCGGTTCTGCGTCACCTTCCGGCATTTGAGCTACTTTTTGGGCAGAGTCCGCAAAATATGCCGGCAATCCTCGGCCATCTCCGTATCTGGAATTTCCTCGGCTATCCGGGAAAAGATGCCCCGGGCGGTACTCACGTTCCCTTCCGCGATATACACCAGGCCTAAACCGCGCCAGGCGGCCATGTACTGCGGAGCCAATTCCAGCGCCTGCTCGTAGTTGTACCTGGCCTCCGCCAGGTCACCGCTTTCACGATGGGTTTCCCCCATGTAAAAATAGGCGGGAGCGCAGTCACCCTCCATATCGATCGCCTGCAGAAAATAGGATCTCGCCCTTTTCCTGTCTCCCTTGCGCCACCAGGCGACGCCGATGCCGGTCAAGGCCATCTCGGGATTGCCGAACTGCGGATTGTCCGAAGCTTTCTGGAAAGCATCCAGCGCCTTGTCCCAGGCCCCCATATCAAGATAAAGCACCCCCAGATTGTTACAGACGACCGGATCGTTGGAAGACAGCTCCAGGGCGCGCAGATAATGCTTTTCCGCACGATCATAGGCTTTTTTCTGCTGATACGCCTGCGCCAGGGCTCCCTGGACATCCGCACGCCAGGGCGCGGATTTTTCCGCCTTCACAAATTCACGCAGAGCCCGCGAGGGCTTGTTTTCCCGCAGATAGGAAGTCCCCTTGACAAAATGGCTTTCCGCCGGATCGCTCTTCCTCCCTTGGCCAGAGTGTTGGGCGCATCCCAGCACCAGCATGACCACCAACAAAAGACCGGCTCTCAAAGCCATCCGCATGGCAAGCACTTCCCCTTCAAACAGAATCCACACTCCTGTAACCAGAATGATGCCAGAACTCGCCCCATATAGCGATAAAATTCTAACTCCTACTTGCAGCACAAGATTGACTTTCCCGCTACATCACAATTTGGTAGCCCTCTTTCCGCTTCCCCCCATCCCTACCCTTCCCCCTAAAGGAGGGAAGGGCGTTGCGGAAAATATTGCCTCGAAATTGAGAAAACTTCGCCTGAATCGCCAACCTGGTGCCCCTCCCTCCGCTTGCGGGGGGAGGGGTGGGGGTGGGGAGCAATTACAGACTACTTCCCCCCATCCCTACCCTTTCCCCCTAAAGGAGGGAAGGGAGTTTCTGTTGAGGATTTTCCAGTACAGCAGAAAAGCTTTCTTCTCTGGGCGAGGCCACTTGCAAACTTACGCCGCCAAAACCCAGGCGGCGCAGCCCTTCCGTTATCGTCCCGCGCTGGCGCAGCGCCATCTCAAAATCCCCGGCGTCCACTTCAACCCGCGCCGCTCCATCACGCCAACGCAGACGCACCTTTTTCAGCCCCAGTCCATGCAGCAAAGCCTCTCCCTGCTCCACACGCCGCAGTTCGGACGGAAGCAGCGGCGTATCGTGGAGAAAACGCGTCGCCAGGCAGGAGTTGGACGGATGGACCGGCAGGCCCAGATCCCGGGCCAGAGCATGAATGCCCGCCTTGCCGATGCCCAGCTCCGCCAGCGGCGAAACCACGCCCAGTTCCGCGAGCGCCCGCCGTCCCGGCCGCCATTCCAGCAGATCATCGGCATTGGTGCCGTCCATCAGGGTCGCCATGCCGCGGCGGCCGGCCAGTTCCCGGGAACGCGTGAAAATGGCACGTTTGCAGAGATAGCAGCGATCCGGCGGATTGTAGCGCAGCTGCGGATCGTCGAGCGGCGCGAATTCGACAACCTCGGGCACGATACCCAGAGCCCGGGCGTCACGACGCGCCGAGTCTAGTTCCGCTTCGGTATGAAACGCCGAGTGAAACGTCAGCGCCAGCAGCGGAAAATCCTGTCTGCACCGCATTCTGGCAAGAACCGCCAGAAGCAGCAGACTGTCCGTTCCACCGGAGTAGGCCAGCGCGATGCCGCCGGAAGTTAAAGGCAGCAGAAAATTTTCCAGAGTCTTCAGCATTGGGCGCTCAGCTCCCCTCTCTCACGCTTCCTCCGCCCGCGCGCGGCACATCCGGCAGGCCAGCATGGCGGCACCAAAACCGTTATCGATATTGACAACCCCTACCCCTTCCGCGCAGCTGTTCAGCATGGTCAGAAGCGGCGCGATGCCGTTGAAGGAGGCCCCGTAGCCCACCGAAGTGGGAACCGCGACAACCGGCGCCGCCACCAGTCCGGCAAGGACGCCCGCCAGCGCGCCTTCCATGCCGGCAATGGCTATGACCACGCGTGCGCTGCGGATGCTCTCCAGCCTGGAAAGCAGTCGGTGCAGTCCGGCAATGCCGACATCGTAGCAGCGTTCCGCGCGCAGCCCAAAAAACTCCGCGGTGCGCGCCGCCTCCTCTGCCACCGGCAGATCGCCGGTGCCGCCGGTGCAGATGGCGACGCTGCCGGGCAGTTTCGGAGGATCGCCCGTTTCACCGCGCACGACCAGCGTGCGGGAGACTTCGTCAAAATCCGCCCGAATCCCGCAAGAGGCCAGAAAATCCGCCTGTTGGACAGTACAGCGCGTCCCCAGTACCGCCTGTCCCGCCCGCATGAAGGCCCGTACAATGGCTTCCAGCTGCCGGTCTGTCTTGCCCGGGCAAAAAACCACTTCCCCAAAACCGGTCCGCAAACACCGGTGATGATCCAGCTTGGCGAAACCCAGATCCCGATAGGGCAAATCTGTCAACTGCGCGCTGGCCTCCTCCACCGAGAGCCTGCCATCCTTTACCCCTTCGAGAATCGTCCACACATCCATCGTCTCCTCCCGGCACCATTCACATGCATAATCAATCTTTGTCGAGATAAAGCTCAATTCTATCAAAAGGAAATTGCAAGATCAGCGGGAAAGTTTCCCACGCAGCGCCCGGGCATTCAGACGATGCAGATACCGCACCCGCGGCAGATAGCAGCACATGGCGAAACCCATCGCCACGATATAGGCGATCCAGAAGCCCTGCGCCCGAAGCGGACTCCCCAGCCAGCCGTAGGCCAGCGTGCAGCCCAGCAGAATTCCGATGAACGGATAGGCGAAAAGGGAAACCCGGGAGATGAGCAACGTATCGTTGTAGCCGCGCAAGATGCCCAGCGCGATGGTCTGCACCGCGTCCAGCACCTGATAGGCGGCCACATAGACAAGCAATTGGGCGGCAAGCGCCGCAACCTCGCCCGAATCGCCGTAGATATGCACAATCTGCTCCCGAAACAAACAGGTCAGAAGTGCTGTGGCCAGGCTGAAAAAAACGCCGGCGACAAGCGCCGTGCGGGCCGCAATCCGCGCCCGGTTCTGGTTGCCCGCTCCAAGGCAGTGTCCTACCCGGATGGTGACAGTCATCCCCAGCGCCAGCGGAATGATGTAGAGCATGCCGCTGTAGTTGAGCGCCGCCTGATGCCCCGCCACCGTTACCGCTCCAAACGACGCCAGAAACAGGGCCGTCAAAGCAAACATCGAGACTTCAAACAGCATGGCGAAGGCATTGGGAAGCCCCAGCCGAGCTATCCTCAGAACCAGCGCCGGATCGCAGAGCTTCTCCCCGAACCGGCGGGAGAAAAGCGGCGCATGCGTCACGGCGGCAATCTCGCGCCGAAGATGGAAGAGCATCGCCAAAGCCATTCCCCAACAGCAGAGGGCCGAGGAAATTCCGCAGCCCACCGCCCCCAGCGCCGGCAGTCCCAGCCTGCCGTAGATGAGGACATAGTTGCAGGGAACATTCAGCAGCAGGCCCAGCACGCCAAAGATCATTGCCGGACGGGTCCATCCGAAACCTTCCGCAAGGCAGCGGCAGCAGACAAACAGCATCAGCGCCGGCAGTCCCCAGACGACGCAGCGCAGATAGGCTCCCGAACGCTCAGCCAGAGCGGTATCCAGCCCAAAAGCGTCCAGATGCCAGGAGATGCCGTACAGTATTCCGCCAATGACCACAAACAGTCCCGCCACCAGCCAGAGTCCCTGCCGGAACAGATGCGGCGCATCCTCCTGACGCCGCGCGCCCACCAGCTGCGCAATCAGGGGCGTCTGCGGCAACAG
>JAILGY010000154.1:0-2350 GCA_024696325.1 bacterium
AAGACGATGCAGACCGTTCAGAGCCAGAGCCGGATCCGGAGCCTCACGTATGATGGGCAGCAGTGGCTGAAGGAGTGCCTCTCCAAGAGTGTCACGGACAAGTTTCAGGGCGGCGTCGAAAGGGCACATGGCAAAAGAATCTGGTTGCAGTGGATGAAATTTGTGACAGTGTGCCGGATTGTTGCCCGGCTGTAAAGGTGAAGACCGCAAAAGGTGCCGATTTCATTTTTTGCGGTGGCTTCTCTGTTGAGCCGGACGTTTTTTCCGCTTAAGCTTGGAGGGAAGAGCATTTTTTTAAGCGAAAGGAAATCCGTGATGATTCGTTGGCCCGCCGAATGGGAAAAGCATACTGCGATTTTGATGGTTTGGCCGCATGAACATAGTGACTGGCGCCCGCGGTTGGCCGCGGTGCGTAAAACCTATATCGAAATTATGAGGAATATCCTGCGTTTTGAACGGATGCTGGTGATTGTGCCGGATGCGCAGGAAGAACGGCGCATTCGGGAACGGCTCGGGGAGACAAAGAAGGAAGTCACCTTTTGCCAAATTCCGACGGATGACACCTGGACCAGGGATTCGGGGCCGGTGACCGTGTTTCTGGCCGGGGAACCGCTGCTGCTGGATTTCGAATTCAACGGCTGGGGAGGGAAGTTCCCCGCGAGCCAGGACAACCGCATTACCGCGCTGCTGCACCAGCAGGGTGTTTTGGGGAACGTTCGTCTCCGGCAGCCGCATCTGGTGCTGGAGGGAGGGAGCATCGACAGCGATGGCTGCGGCACGCTGCTGACGACTGCGCGCTGCCTGCTCAACTCCAACCGCAATCCGGGATGGTCCCGGGAACGGCTGGAAACAAAACTGGCCGAAGAGCTGGGGATCCGGCGTTTTCTCTGGCTGGAGCACGGGTATCTGGCCGGTGACGATACCGATTCCCACGTGGATATCCTTGCCCGGTTCTGTTCGCCGGACACGATAGCCTACAGTGCCTGTGATGATCCGGAAGATGAGCATTTTGATGCTTTGGCGCAAATGGCCGGGGAATTGGCGGCTTTCCGCACTCCGCGGGGAAATCCGTGGCGTCTGGTACCCTTGCCGATACCGGCCGCCATCCGGGATGAGGAGGGACGGCGTTTGCCGGCAGGCTACGCCAATTTTTTGATTCTCGACGGCGCGGTGCTGGTGCCGGCCTATCAGGATCCGATGGATGCGGTCGCCCAGGAACGTCTGGCGCGGGTATTCCCGGATCGCGAGATTGTGGGGATTGATTGCCGGGAACTGGTTCGGCAGGGCGGCTCACTGCACTGCGCCACCATGCAGCTTTGGGTATGAGGAGCACACGAATCCTGAACAAGCTAAATATTCTTGTGTATGTACGGGCGGCTGTCTGGAGGTTTGCAGATGGTCGCCTTTGCTTTTCAGGATGCGGCAGGCCATAAGCGGGGAGACCGCAAATAACGGTGGCCGTTGATAATGGGCACCGGTTAAGGACGCGGCCGCATTGCGGCAGGGAAAGCACACAAAGGATGGGTATTATGAAACATGCCGTTAAGGTTTTTGCCTTTCTCTTTATCTGCCTTGTTGTGCCGGCGGTATGCGTCGGGCGGGGAAACGAGCGGATCGATTACTGGATGGACGCCTGGAACCACTTCGACAACATCTACCATGACCACATGGAGACGCTGTACTGCGGATTCCCGTACAGTTCTGGCCATGCCGTCTCGCTCCCGGATGGCTTTATCATCACCTCGCATTACGACCGCGCCCATGGCATGGAGCGGGCGTTCGTTGTTCCAGTGGAAAACTTTGGCAAAGCTTTCCGGGCGTGGCGCGAAGGTTCTCAGCGTTGCGTCAGATCAGACGGCACACCGTACAGGGGCAGGGATTGCGCGGAGAAAGCCAGCAGGCGTTTCCGTTTGATGTACTGCGATCTGCACAACGTTTTCCCATCTGTAGGGAGCGTCAACTCAAAACGGAGTACTTACGAGTTCGAGCAGCTGGACGAATCTGCGGAAATGCCCTTCGGCCAGACCTGTCCGATGAAGTTCGAAACCAGGCGGGTAGCAGGCCAGGGGAGGGGGCGGAGAACGATTGTCGTTGAGCCGCCGGACCGGGCAAAGGGCATTGTCGCCCGCGCCTACAAGTACATGGACTGGGCATATCCGGAATACAACATGCCCGGCAACCGGCGGCGCATTATGGATGCATGGGATGCACAGTTTCCGCCGGATGAATGGGAGTGCGAGAGGAACCGCCGGATTCGTGAGGTGCAGGGCAACGGGAACCCCTTTATTGAGGCGAAGTGCGGCGAAGGAACGGTGGAGTTGGAAGGGCAACGAGAGAAGAAAAAACATTA
>JAILGY010000160.1:0-3985 GCA_024696325.1 bacterium
TCAAGGAGCGAAAATGACATTCCGAACCCGAAGACGCTGGTCAAACTTTGGACATTTCCTGATGGCCAAATTTTTCCTCTACCTGGCAATCATCGTGCTGATTGCGGGCGGCATTCTGTTTTTGCTGCGGGATGGCGAGAAACCCAAAGTCGCTCTGCCGGCTCTGGAGGGGCGGAACATGGCTTCGCCGCGCCCCATGATCATCCAGGTCAGCGACAAAAAATCCGGCATCGACAAGCTTGAGGTCAAGGTTTTGCAAAACGGCCAGGAGCTCTCCCTGCTCAGCAAAACCTATCCGGATCACCCGAAAAAGCTTGAAGAAACCTTGGCCCTGAACTCCGACCAGCTGAAGGAAGGTGAAATGACGCTGCGGATCACGGCGAAAGACAATGCCGCCTTCTGGAGCAACGCCGGCCGTCTGAACCGCACCTTGCAGTTTGACCGCACGCCGCCGGTCATCTCCGTGCAAAACCAGGGGCAGAATCTGCGTCAGGGCGGAAGCGGCCTGATTGTCTACTCGATTTCCGAGGAGCCGTCGGCAACCGGCGTCATGGTGGGCGAAAAAATTTTTCCCGCCTACAAACAGCCATCGGGAAACTATTTCTGTTTTTTCAGTTTTCCCTTCAACGTCAAAAGGGATGAGTTCCGTCCCCTGATCTTCGTGGAAGATCAGGCCGGCAACCGCAGCGAGACGGACTTCGGCCACCGGGCGCGCGCCCATGTCTTCCGGCAGGACCGCATCAACATCAGCGACCGGTTCCTGAACCTCAAGATGCCGCAATTCCGCGACAGCATCCCGGCCAGCGTCCAGACACCGCTGGAGACATTTCTGGCGGTCAACCGCGATGTGCGGCAGGCCAACGCGAAAAAGCTCGAGGAATTCAGCCGCAACACCTCCGGCACACCGCTGTGGGAAGGCGTTTTCCTGCGGCATCCAGGAAAAACCATGGCCATCTTCGGCGATCACCGCACCTACTTCTATCAGGGGCAGGCCATTGATCAGCAGACCCATCTCGGCGTGGATCTGGCCTCTGTAGTTCAGGCCGAAGTCAAAGCCGCCAACGCCGGCAAAGTGGTCTTCGCCGGCACCCTGGGAATCTATGGCAACTGCATCATCATCGATCACGGCCTGGGCGTGCAGAGCATCTACTCCCACCTAAGCAGGATTGACGTCAAGGAAGGGCAGAGCGTGGAGACAGGCACCCCCATCGCGCGTACCGGCGCAACCGGCATGGCTGGCGGCGATCACCTGCATTTCGGCATACTCATCGCGGGCTTGCCGGTGGATCCGGTGGAATGGTGGGACAAAAGCTGGATAAAAGAAAACATCACGAACAAGCTCAGCGATAACGACCATTCGCTGTAAGGCACCGCAAACGGGTACGCAAACAAAAGGGCAGCTCCCATGAACCTTATTCTTATTATTGATGACGATACCGAACTGACCGAACTGCTCACCGAATATCTGGGCCACGAGGGTTTTGAAATCGCCTCCGCCTTCAATGCCGATGATGGTCTGGCCATGGCGCTGGAAAAGGAACCGGCGCTGGTTGTTCTGGATGTCATGCTGCCAGGCCGAAGCGGATTTGAGGTGTTGCGGGAGCTGCGCCAAAAATCGCACGTGCCGGTCATCATGCTCACCGCCCGTGGAGACGAGGTGGATCGTATCGTCGGGCTGGAGATGGGAGCGGACGACTATCTGCCCAAGCCTTTCAATCCACGCGAGCTGGTTGCCCGGATCCGTGCCATCCAGCGCCGCGCGCCCTTCCAGCCCAACATGGGCGAGGAGACCGCCGTGGTGCGGGTCGGCGACGTGGAACTGAATCCCGCCACCCGCACAGTTCTCTGCGCGGGCAATGAGGTCAACCTGACAGCGGTGGAGTTTTCCTTTCTGGAACTGTTGCTGCGCAACGCCGGGCAGGTGGTCAACCGTGAAATGCTGGCGCAAAAGGTGCTGGGACGTCCTCTTTCCCCCTACGACCGCAGTATTGATGTCCATATCAGCAGCCTGCGCCGCAAACTGGGAGGAGACGAACGCATCAAAACCATTCGCAGTGTAGGGTATCAATTCGTAGGCATTGCCAGGACATAGGACGTTTCTTCGCAAAAAAGGCCGTTTCTTTTCATCGTTTGGACTTATGACCAGTCCCCGGTCCGCCGCACAGGCGGCCGGGGGTATTCTTTTCCGCCTAACAAAAAAGGAGAATGGCATATGGATCTCGACAAAATTCTGGGAGCACTTTTACAGGGCGGTGGCTCCGCCGGCAATTCCTCAGCCTATGCGCAGGACCGCATCGGCAACGCCATGGGCGGTGACCTCTCCGATCTGCTCAACCAGCTGGGACGCGGCGGCACGGGAGGTCTTGGCGATCTGCTTGGCCGCGGCCAGTCCGCGCCGCAGCAGGGAGGAACATCCTATGATACGGGAGGAACCGGCAGTCTGGACAGTCTGCGCCCGGATGCCACTTCCACGGCCGGACGTTCCTCCATACCGGCAGCACCCCGGCGCGGTCCCCTGGATGATCTGTTTGGCGGACGCGCACCGGGCAATACCATGCCTCCCACCGGCAACCGCCCCTCCAATCCGCTGGAGGACATCATCAGAGGCGGTGGAGGTGGAAGAGGCAACTCCTCGGTACTGGGCGGCCTGGGCGACCTGCTCGGCACCATCCTGGGCGGCGGCAGAAGCGCTGCTCCCCGGAGCACGGGAAAAAGCCCCATAGGTGGTGCGCTCAAGGGCGGCCTGATGGCCATACTGGGCAGCATTGCCCTGCGTGCCCTCAAAAACAAGATCACCCGCCGTGCTGCCATGGGCTTTACGGACATGGGCATGGATCCGGAGAATATCAGCGATCGGGAAGCGGAACTGGTGCTGCGGGCCATGATTAACGCCGTCAAGGCCGACGGCGTCATTACGGAAGACGAATTCAACTATATCATGGGCCATCTGGAGGAAAGCGGGGCCGACGATGAAACCAAGGACTACCTCATCGAAAAGCTGAAGGCGCCGATGGAAACCGAAGCCCTGATCGCCGAGGCGCAGGGAAACATTGAGTTGGCAGCCAAGCTGTACAGCGCTTCGCTTATCCCGATCGAGGCCAATGCCAATGAGCGTGCCTATCTCGCCCATCTGGCGGCAGGCATGGGCCTGGATCAGCAGACCGCTGCCAGCATTGAGGAAATAATGGGAGTGAAGGCTTAAATCGCCTTCTCCGAACCAGAGGCGCAAACGCGCAAACGCAAAAAAGAAACCGCAGGGCCCAGTTGGGGGCCTTGCGGTTTTTCTGTTTTCTGTCCTGCCTTTCCCTCCGGACGACGTGCCGTTCTTTCAATCCATCAGATCCAGCTTGAAGAAATCGGAAGACTTCAGGCCCTCGGAGCTTTTTTTCGAAGAAGAGGATGAGGACGAAGAACGCTTTGAAGCGGAAGGCCGGTAGGTATATGCCGAACGTTCAGGTACGGTGCCGGGCGCAAAGACCTCGATAAAGGGCGAGGCGCCGCGATCCGAAGCCAACATGCCGCTTGCGGGATCTATCGCCTGGAACTCGATGGTGTCCGGCACGGCAAAATGACGCGGCGGCACATCCTTGAGCGCCTCCTGCATAAAGGCCAGCCAGCCCGGAAGCGCAAGTTTCGCCCCCGTTTCGGAATGCCCCAGCGGCTTGCTGTCATCATAACCGACCCAGCAGGCAGCCGCCAGCTGCGGCACGAAACCGGCAAACCATGCGTCCTTCAGATCGTTGGTGGTGCCAGTCTTCCCGGCAACCGGCCGTTTTAATTCACGCGCCCTGGAGCCCGTGCCGTCACGCACCACGCTTTCCATCAAATTGGTCATCAGATAGGCGGTCTCCGGCGAAAGCACCCGCTCCCGCATCACGGTGTTCAACCGCTGCCCCATCTCGATGCCGTTTTGGAAATCGGCAGGATCGGAGGATTCCAGCACCTTGCCATTGCGATCCAGTATCTTGACGACATAGGTGGGCGT
>JAILGY010000174.1:0-14683 GCA_024696325.1 bacterium
GGCAGGATGTTGCGTGAAATTTCTCTGAAAGATATTTAACCCCTGGCACCAGGGAAAGTCAACGCCCCGCTCACGCAGGGATGCTCTCCTTGCCATTTTTGCCCGCCTATGGCACTGCTAAAACCATGAACAAATCCGAACGGATCCAAGCCCTGGCAGATACTGAGGTGCTCCCCCAAAAATTGGACAGCATGACAGCTTACCCTGTCTTACAAAAGGAGAGCGAAAAACGGCGGTTTCCTACCTGCTCGTTCCGGGCACGTTTTCTACCGCCGTGATCAAGCCATAAATAGGCTAATAAGTGTTGAACAAAAGAGAGCACCTCAACCATCGTGCAATCCGAAAATCAGGAGCAGGAAGAGGAAGAAGAGACGGAAAAGGCCTGAAAAGCCGCCTTAACGGCATGAATCCGCACAAAAAAGAAACGCGCTTCCCAAAAAAGCGCGCTTTTTTATTTCAGTTTTCCGCCTTCAGTGCCCGGACCATCAGATCCGTCAGGGCGGTTTGGGGAGATTTGTCTTCGTAGAGGACGCGGTAGACCTCGTTGATGATCGGCGTTTCCACACCGACCTTTGCTGCCAGCTGGAAGGCCGACAGGCTGGTATAGACGCCTTCCGCGACCATGTTCATGCCGGCCAGAATGTCCTGGAGAGAGCGGCCCTTGCCCAGCTCCATGCCGAGCTTGCGGTTGCGCGAAAGCCCCCCCGTACAGGTCAGCACCAGATCGCCCATTCCGGAAAGCCCGAAAAAGGTTTCGGGAGAGGCGCCCAGACGGCTTCCCATCCGGCAGATTTCCGCAAGGCCGCGGGTAATGAGCGCGGCGCGGGTATTGTCGCCCAGACCCAGGCCATCGGAAATGCCGCAGGCCACCGCCATGACGTTTTTCAGGGCGCCGCCCAGTTCCACGCCACGGACATCGCTGTGCGTATAGACACGAAACGATCTGGTATTAAAGATCTGCTGCGCCCACCGCGCCGTCTTTTCATCGCGGGAGGCGACCACCGTGGCGGCCGGCAGCTGCCGGGCCACCTCGCGCGCGAAGTTGGGACCGGAGAGAAACACCGTCCGTGCGGCAACATCTTCGGACGCGACCTGGGCAATCACCTCGGACATGGTCATCAGCGTGTCATTTTCTATGCCCTTGGAAGCGGATACCAGCACCGTTTCCGGAGAAAAGGCCAGACGCTCCAGAACCGGGCGCATATGCTGCGACGGCGTCACCAGCACGACCATGTCCTTTTCCATGGAAGCTTCCAGGAGATCGTTCGTCGCCACCAGATGATCCGGCAGCGAAAAACCGGGCAGATAGCTGCGGTTTTCATGGTGCTGGTTGATGTCCTGCGCCACCTGTTCCTCATAGGTCCACAGGGTCACCGGGTAGCCCTTCACTGCCAGCAGGAGGGCCAGCGCCGTGCCCCAACTGCCGCCCCCAATCACTCCCATGTTTTTCATCAGCCCTGCTCCTTTATGCGATTAGTCGTTTTCCGGTTCTTCCGTGTCACCTTTTCCGGCTCCATCCTCTTCGCCGCCCTTCTCTTCAGTTTCGGCTTCGGCGTCATCAAAGAGGCGGCCATCGGCATCGTCGGTCTCGTCGTCATCATCCTTTTCCGCCAGTTTGGCCACCGCGACGACCACTTCGCCCGCATCCATATTCATCAGCCGGACGCCCTGGGTATTGCGGCCGATAACGGAGAGATCGCCAACCCGGGTGCGCAGAATCTTGCCCTGGCTGGTAACAAGCATCAGATCCTCGTCCTCGCCGGTCATCTTGATATCGACCACCGGCCCATTGCGTTCGGAGGTCTTGATGGTGATGAGGCCCTTGCCGCCCCGGCTCTGCAGGCGGTATTCCCCGATGCGGGTCCGTTTGCCGTAGCCGTTGCGGGTCACGGACACCAGATACCCGACCGTGTTTTCGGAAACCACCTCCATGCCGATAACCTGATCGTTTTCCACAAGCGTCATGCCGCGCACGCCTCGGGTGGCGCGGCCGGTGGGACGCACATCCTTCTCCGAAAAGCGGATCGACATGCCGTTCTCGCTGGCCAGAATGATATCGTAGGAACCGTCCGTCAGACGCGACGAAACCAGCCGGTCCCCTTCCTCCACCTCCAGCGCGATGATGCCGCTGGAACGCGGATTGGAGTAGGCCATGAGATCGGTCTTCTTGATGACGCCGTTGGCCGTGACCGTGACAATATACTGCCCTTCCCTGAACTCCTTCACCGGCAGAATGCTGTTGACCTTCTCGCCCGCCTCCACCTGAATCAGATTGACGATGGCCTTGCCGCGGGAGGCGCTTCCGCCTTCCGGCACTTCATGCACCTTGAGCCAGTAGAGTCGGCCCTTGTCGGTAAAGACCAGGATATAGGAATGGGTTGAGGCAATGAACAGCTGCTCCACAAAGTCTTCCTCGCGGGGCCGCATCCCGGTCTTGCCCTTGCCGCCCCGGCGCTGGGCGCGGTACAGCGACACCGGACTGCGCTTGATATAACCGCTGTGGGTCACGGTTACCGCCATGTCCTCTTCCACAATCAGATCTTCCAGCGAAAATTCCGCCTGGGCATCGACGATCTCGGTGCGGCGGGGATCCGCGTAGCGGCTCCGGATCTCCAGCAGCTCGGTTTTGACTATCTTGAAGATCTCCGCCTCGCTGGACAAAATTTCCTTCAGCCGCGCGATCAGCGCCGTCACTTCCCGCAGTTCCGTCAGAATCTTCTCGCGCTCCAGGCCGGTCAGACGCTGCAAACGCATGTTGAGGATTTCCTGTGCCTGAATGTCGCTCAAGGCAAAGCGATCCATGAGCGTGACCTTGGCTTCTCCCGGATCGGAAGACTCGCGGATGATGCGGATGACCTCGTCCAGATGATCCAGCGCAATTTTAAATCCTTCCAGAATATGGGCGCGCGCTTCGGCCTTTCTAAGTTCAAAGATGCAGCGCCGCACAACGACTTCCTTGCGGTGTTCCAGAAAGTGGTACAGCACCGTGCGCAGGGGAAGAATCTTGGGCTCTCCGTTGACGAGGGCCAGCATAATGATGCCGTAGGAGGCCTGCATGCTGGTCATCTTGTAGAGCTGATTCAGCACCACATCCGCATAGGCGTCCTTTTTCAGGTCAATGGCAATGCGCATGCCGTCGCGATCCGATTCGTCACGCAGATCGGAGATGCCATCGATCTTCTTGTCCTTCACCAGCTCGGCGATCCGCTCTATCAGTTTGGCCTTGTTGACCTGATAGGGGATTTCGGTGACAACGATGCGATCGCGGTTTCCCTTTTTCTCGCGCTCCACCAGCGCGCGGGCCCGGATGCAGATGACACCGCGGCCGGTCTGGTAGGCCTGCCGGATACCCTCATGCCCCAGGATGATGCCGCCGGTGGGAAAATCGGGGCCTGGCACCAGCTGCAGCAGCCGTTCGTCCGCCAGTTCCGGCTCGTCGATCATGGCAGTCAGCGCGTCGATCACCTCACCCAGATTGTGGGGAGGGATTTTGGTCATCATGCCGACCGCGATGCCCTCCGAACCGTTGACCAGCAGGTTGGGAAAACGGCAGGGCAGCACCAGCGGCTCCTGCAGGGAATCGTCGTAGTTGGGACCGAAATCGACGGTTTCCTTGTCCAGATCGGCCAGCACCTCGTGGGCCAGACGCGCCATGCGCACCTCGGTGTACCGCATGGCCGCCGGAGCATCGCCATCCACCGAGCCGAAATTGCCCTGCCCGTCCACCAGCGGATAACGCATGGAGAAGGGCTGCGCCAGGCGCACAATGGTATCGTACACCGCGCTGTCGCCATGCGGATGGTATTTACCGATGACATCGCCGACCACACGCGCCGATTTCTTGTATGGCTTGTTGTAATCGTTGCCCAGTTCGTTCATGGCGAACAGCACCCGGCGATGCACCGGCTTCAGACCGTCCCGCACATCCGGAAGCGCCCGCCCGACAATGACGCTCATGGAGTAGTCGAGATACGACTTCTGCATCTCGTCTTCAATGTTGATGCCCAGCTTGTCAGAATCAGCCATAAAAAATCTCTTTCATTCCAAACAGTTGTTAAGGAGCACCATTGTAGCACAGGCCTTGCGGCAATTGCCAGCTCCCCATTTTTTCCTTAAAAAAACTTTCCGGACGAAAACACGGAATGCCGCAGGGCAGGAATCATACCGCCCATCTTCCTAGAATTCCGGGCATTTTCGCGCAATCTGTGCGGTATTATAAAACAGTTCTCCAAGGCAAGCACTCCCTTGCCAAAATCTGCCAAAGTGGGTAAGGTTTTCAAGGTTTTTTCGTGGAATTCTTTTCCTTTCTCAAACGGGAGCTCTGAAAAACAATGCCCAAACGCGACGATATTAAAAAGGTGCTCATCATCGGTTCCGGTCCCATCATCATCGGTCAGGCCTGCGAGTTTGACTACTCCGGAACCCAGGCCTGCAAAGCCCTGCGCAAGCTTGGCTATACCATCATTCTGGTCAACTCCAATCCCGCCACCATCATGACCGATCCCAACATGGCCGATGCAACCTACATCGAACCGCTCAACGTCGAGTCTCTCACCGAAATCATCAAAAAGGAACGCCCCGACGCCCTGCTGCCCAACCTGGGAGGACAGACCAGCCTCAACCTTACCAGCGCACTGGCGCACAACGGCGTGCTCGAAGAATACAATGTCCAGGTTATCGGCGTGAATCTGGATGCGATCAAACGCGGAGAAGACCGGGAAACCTTCAAGGAAACGATGGCCTCGCTGGGAATTGCCACGCCGCGCAGCGATATCGCCACCAACATGGATCACGCGCTGGAAATTCTGGAGACCATCAAGCTGCCGGTGGTTATCCGTCCCGCCTACACCATGGGCGGCACCGGCGGCGGCTTCGCCTACAATCTGGAAGAGTATAAAAGTATTGTGGCGCGCGGGCTCTCCGCCAGCCCGGTAGGGCAGGTACTGATCGAGGAGTCGGTTCGCGGCTGGGAAGAACTGGAGCTGGAGGTGGTCCGCGATGCCAAGGGACAGAAGATCACCGTCTGCTTCATCGAAAATGTCGACCCCATGGGCGTGCATACCGGCGATTCCTTCTGCGTGGCGCCGATGCTCACCATCTCGAAGGAACTTCAGGCACGTCTCCAGGACTATGCCTACCGGATAGCCGACGCCATCGAGGTGATCGGCGGAGCCAATGTCCAGTTCGCCCATGATCCGGAAAGTGACCGGGTCGTGGTCATTGAAATCAATCCCCGCACCTCGCGTTCCTCGGCGCTGGCTTCCAAGGCTACCGGCTTCCCCATCGCGCTGATCTCCGCGCAGCTGGCCGCGGGCCTCACGCTGGACGAAATCCCCTACTGGCGCGAGGGCACGCTGGAGAAGTACAGCCCCTGCGGCGACTATGTGGTGGTGAAGTTCGCACGCTGGGCCTTCGAAAAGTTCCGCGGCGTCAAAGATGTGCTCGGCACGCAGATGCGGGCCGTGGGCGAAGTAATGAGCATCGGCAAAAACTACAAGGAAGCCCTGCAAAAGGCGGTGCGCTCGCTGGAAAAAGGACGCTATGGACTGGGCTTTGTCGGGCATCTGCATGAAAAATCGCTTGACGAGCTGATGGACATGCTGAGGGAGCCTTCCAGCGAACGGCACTTCATCATCTACGAGGCGCTGCGCAAGGGCGCAAGCGTGGAGGACGTGCATGCCCGCACCTGCATCAAACGCTGGTTCCTAGAACAGATGCAGGAACTGGTGCAGCTTGAGGAAGAGATTCGCACCTACAAGGGGAACTCGCTTCCGGACGCGCTGCTCGAAAGGGCCAAACGCGACGGTTTTGCCGACCGCTACCTGGCGCAGCTGCTCGGCCTTTCCGAAACCTCCATCCGCAAACGTCGGCTGGATCTGGGCGTGGCGGAGGCCTGGGATGCGGTGCCGGTCAGCGGTGTTCACGATGCCGCCTACTACTACTCCACCTACAATGCCCCGGATACCGTGCCGGTTTCCCAGAACCGCAAGAAGATCATGGTGCTGGGCGGCGGCCCCAACCGGATTGGCCAGGGCATCGAATTTGACTACTGCTGCGTTCATACCGCCTTCGCGCTGCGCGACGCCGGATACGAATCCATCATGGTCAACTGCAATCCGGAAACCGTGTCCACCGACTATGACACCTCCGACCGTCTCTACTTCGAACCCCTGACCGTCGAGGATGTGCTCTCCATCTACAACAAGGAGAAACCGGAAGGCGTGGTGGTGCAGTTCGGCGGCCAGACGCCGCTCAACATCGCCCGGCAGCTGGAAGAAGCGGGCGTACGCATTCTGGGCACCAGCCCCGATACCATCGATCTGGCCGAGGATCGTGAACGCTTTGGCGACATCATGCGCAAACTGGGAGTTCCCCAGCCGGAATCGGGTATGGCGGGCAACGAATCCGATGCGCTGGCAATCGCCGCACGCATCGGCTATCCGCTGATCGTCCGACCCTCCTACGTGCTGGGCGGACGGGCCATGGAAGTGGTCCACGACGAAGAAATGCTCAAGGAATACATCGCCAAGGCGGTGGAAATCTCGCCGGAACGCCCCATTCTCATCGATCGTTTTCTGGAAAACGCCATCGAAACCGAGGCTGATGCCATCTGCGACGGGACGGACGCCTTCGTCCCCGCCATCATGGAACATATCGAACTGGCGGGCGTGCATTCCGGCGACTCCGCCTGCGTGTTGCCGCCGGTCACGATTCCCCGCCGGCACGTCGACACCATTGAGGAATATACCCGCAAGATAGCATTGGAACTGGGCGTGGTCGGCCTTATCAATATTCAGTACGCCATTGCCAACGACATCGTCTACATTCTGGAAGCCAATCCGCGTGCCAGCCGGACGGTACCGCTCGTAAGCAAGGTCTGCAATATCCCGATGGCGCGTATCGCCACCCAGGTGATGCTCGGCAACAAAATCGCCGATCTGCACCTGCAGCGTCTGCCCTTCGCCCATTTTGGCGTCAAGGAAGCGGTCTTTCCCTTCTACATGTTCCCGGAAGTCGATCCGGTCCTGGGTCCAGAAATGCGGTCCACCGGAGAGGTGCTCGGCATGGCAAGCGATTACGGCGCGGCCTACTTCAAGGCTCAGGAGGCAGCCGGCGCACTGTTGCCGCTTTCCGGCACAGTGCTGCTCACGGTTGCCGATCATGACCGCCCCGGCGCGCTGGAGGCGGCGCGGCGTTTCGTCGAGCTGGGCTTCTCCCTGTACGCAACCTCCGGCACCCAGGCCTTCCTCGCCGAGCATGGCATTGAGTCCACGCCGATTCTGAAGATGCACGAAGGACGTCCCAACATCACCGACGCCATCAAAAACGGCGAGATCAACCTGGTTGTCAACACGCCGGCCGGAAAGGTCAGTGCCTATGACGATTCCTACATCCGCAAGGCGGCCATCAAATACAAGGTGACCTATATCACCACCACCGCCGCTGCCATTGCCGCCGCCAAGGGAATCGCCGCCCGCCGGCAGGGGAAAGAGAAAATCCGCAGCCTGCAGGAGTATCATCGCTAAAACGATAAGAGCAGCAAAGACGATAGCCATGAAAAAGCTTTTGTTTGTTTTGACAAGCCTGATGATGTTGCCACTGGCGCAGCTTCATGCCGAAGCGCTGGTGGCGGCATCCGGCAGTGTGACAACGGCCCCCGCGCAGGCGCCGAGCGCGCCATCCCCGTCGGGGGAAAAGGCATCCATCCAGGAAGCGGCTGCAGCACCGCAGGGAGGAAAGGAAGCGTCCGGACCGGAAAAGGCCGGGGAACCTTCCTCCGCGGAAAATCCGCCCACGCAGGGAGTGGCCACGGAACCGCAATCCGCGGGAAACGCGTCCGCCGTTTCCGAAGGCGGGGCGTCCGTTTCTCCGGAACATCAGGCGCCGGCAACTTTTGCCGACCCAATATCATCCGAACTATCTTCCAACGATTCGAAGACTGCATCAGAAGCCGGGGAAAAAGTCTTTTCTTTCGACAAACTGCTGGATATCGCGCAAAAACTGGCCGTCTTCCCCTATCGTTCCGCTTCGGAACCGCTGCCGGATTTCCTGCGGAAAATGGATTTTGACGCCTGGCGCGACATCCGCTTTCGTCCTGAAGAGGCACTGTGGAGAGGCCAGGGGCTTCCCTTTGAGATTCAGTTTTTTCATCCGGGCTTTCACTATGATCGCCGCGTCCGAATCAACATTTTTGACGAAAACGAGGTGATCCCGCTCCGGGGACTCAAGACCATGTTCGATTACGGGAAAAACGCCTTTGCCCCGCAGGTCCCCGAGGAAATCGGATTTGCCGGATTTCGTATCCATGGCCCGATCAAGAGCGAACAGTACTTCGACGAAATCGCGGTTTTTCTGGGGGCCAGCTATCTGCGCGCCATCGGACGTTCCCACCGCTACGGGATGCTGGCCCGCGGTCTAGCTGTCGCCACCGCCACTCCGGAAGGCGAGGAATTTCCGTGGTTCAGGGAATTCTGGATTGAAAAGCCGGCCGCCGGTCAAAAGTATTTGCAGGTGTATGCCCTGCTGGACAGTCCACGCATCACCGGCGCCTATGCCTACAAGATCTTTCCCGGCGAAGAAACCGTCATGGAGGTCCGGAGCGTGGTGATACCGCGCACCACCATCGCCAAGGTGGGCATCGCGCCGCTCAACAGCATGTTCTTCATCGGCGAAAACAGCGGCTCCCGCAAGTTTGACGATTTCCGCCCGGAAGTGCATGATTCGGACGGCCTGCAGGTCTTTTTCAACAACGGCGAATGGCTGTGGCGGCCGCTGCAAAATCCTGCAGCCCTTCAGCTCAACAGTTTTTCCGCGCCGGATGTCCGGGGCTTTGGCCTTGTGCAGCGCGACCGGAACTTTGCCAACTACCAGGACCTGGAGGCACATTACGAAAACCGCCCTGGCACCTGGGTAGAGCCACTGAACGCATGGGGCCCAGGGCGCCTGGAACTGGTGCAGATCCCCACGATCGACGACATTCACGACAACATCGTGGCCTACTGGATTCCGGAACAGGCGCTGGCGCCACATCAGCGCCACAGCTTCGACTACCGGCTGCGCTGGCTGGATGCGGAACGGGTGCTGCCGCCGACGGGATATGTTGTCGCCACACGGATCGGCAAGGATCCCAACTGCGACAACGCCAAAATCTTCGTGCTGGATTTTGAAGGCGAAACGCTGCGGGCACTGCCGCCGGATACCGAACTCACACCGGATGTCTGGGCCGGCGAAGGCGGAAAGATCCTGGAGTGTCAGACTTTTCGCAACCCGGTTACCGGCGGCTGGAGGCTGACACTGAGCGTCAAAATGGATGAAACCTCCAAACTGGCGCATATCCTGCCGGACAAACGTCCGCCTTTGGAACTGCGTGCCGTTCTGAAGCATGGCCAGGACATCGTCAGCGAAACCTGGAGCTACGCCTTTAAACCGTAAATACAAAAAACCCAAACCGCCATAACGGGTATTTGCCGCCATGACGTTCAAACAAAAAGATCCTTTGGAACAGGCAGGACGACGGCTCATGCGCTACCTGCATGAGCTGCCGCTTTCCGAATCACGCCGTCTGGAAATCGCCTCCAGTGTCATGCAGGAACTGCAGCACATGCCACCTTCACCAGAAAGTTCTCCCGGGGCGCAGGCGATGCGCATACTGCGCGCCCGGCTGGACAAACTGCCGTTTGACCCGGTGCCGGCAGCACTGCCCGCAATGGTGCGGGGACACATGACACCGGAGGAGATGGATCGCCGTCCGTGGTGGACGGCGGTTTCACGTTTTCTGCAGCGGCTGAAAAAAAAGCTGGGATTCAAGGTAAGTTCCACCGATCCGCTTGCCCGGTTTCGCACACCACGCACGGAGCATGAATTCTTCAACGAGCCGTGGTGCCGCGTCGCCCTGTTCCGGCGTATCATTCTTGCGATACTGGTCATTGGTCCCGCGCTGATTGCCGGACCGGTCTTTTCCACCATTTTGCCCCAAAAGGGTTCAACTGTTCTGGAAATGATACTGATCGCCGTCTTTGTGCTGCTCCTTGCCTGGATCTCCATCGGATTCTGGACGGCCATGCTGGGCTTTGCCACCCTGGTGCGCCACTTCGACCGGATGATACTCACCCGCGTCGCCGAAAAGGAGACCGTCATCCGTCCCAACGTGAAAACCGCCATTTTGTTTCCGGTCTGCAGGGAAGATATGGGAAGGGTCTGCGCCGGAATCGCCGCGACCTGGCACTCGCTGGAACGTGCCGGCCAACGCGAAGGCTTCGACATTTTCATTCTCAGCGACACCAGCCAGCCGGATGCCTGGGTCGAGGAGGAAATCGCCTGGAAGCACCTCTGCCAGGCCCTGCAGGCCGAGGGAAAAATCTTCTACCGGAGACGCCGCATCAACCTGAAGCGCAAGAGCGGCAACGTGGCCGATTTCTGCCGCCGTTTCGGAAAGAGCTATACCTACATGGTGGTTATGGACGCCGACAGCGTCATGTCTGGGGAAACCCTCAAACAGATGGTCATTACCATGGAGCATCAGCGCCGTGTCGGCATTCTGCAGACAGCGCCGGCGGTCACCGGACGCGAGACGCTGCTGGCCAGGGTACAGCAGTTCTGCAACCGCGCCTACGGTCCCATGTTTGCCGCCGGACTGCACAGCATGCAGCTGGGCGACGCCCAGTTCTGGGGGCACAACGCCATTATCCGTATCAAACCCTTCATGGAACACTGCGCCCTGCCCCGGCTTCCCGGCAAACCGCCGCTGGGCGGCGACATCATGAGCCACGACTTCGTGGAATCCGCCCTGATGCGCCGCGCGGGCTGGGGCGTATGGCTCGCCTTCAACCTTCCTGGCAGCTATGAGGAAACGCCGCCAACCCTGCTGGCGGAACTGAAACGGGACCGCCGCTGGTGCACCGGCAATCTGCAGCATCTGCGTCTGGTCTTTACCCGCGGGCTGTTCCCCACGCACCGGGTGTTGTTTCTCAATGGCGCAATGAGCTATATTTCCGCCTTCCTGTGGTTTTTGCTGCTGCTGCTTTCCACCACGGAGGCGATTCTCATGGCCGTGCGCAAGCCGGTCTACTTCCCCACAACACCTTCGCTCTTTCCGCACTGGCCGGTTTGGGATCCTTCATGGCCGCTGGCACTGCTGGCCTTCACCGCCGCGCTGCTGTTCCTTCCCAAATTCTTCAGCGCCGGGCTCATTATTGCCCGGGGCCTCGCCAGGCGCTATGGAGGCAGCATCCGCCTGCTGCTCAGCATCTTTGCCGAAATGATTGTCTCCACCCTGCTGGCCCCCATCCGCATGCTGTTTCACACCAAGTTCGTGTTCTTCATTCTGATGGGACGGCAATCCGGCTGGGGCAACCAGCAGCGCGACGATCGCGGCACCTCCTGGAAAGAGGCCTTCCGTTTTCACTGGGCGGGAACCCTGTTCGCACTCGTCTGGGGCGGCGTGCTCTATCTGCTCAATCCGGCGTTTTTCTTCTGGATTTCTCCCATAGTCGGTTCACTGGTACTGTCCATTCCCATCTCCGTATTCACCAGCCGGGCATCCTGGGGCAACCGCCTCCGCCGTTGGGGACTGTTCCTCACTCCGGAAGAAATCGATCCGCCGCGGGAACTGCGGGAGCTGGCCGAAAGCAACGAGCGTTTCGACCGGATTCCTTCCCCGCTTGATCTGCCGGAAGGCTCGGGCTTTATCAAGGCGGTGCTCCATCCGGAAATCAATGCCCTGCACCGGACGCTGCTCGCACGCCGTCCCGGCAAAAAGAGCCTGTTCCTGCGCGAGCATCGCGACGAACTGCTGAACAAGGCGCTGACGCTGGGGCCTGCAGCTCTGTCGGATCACGAGAAAAACGAACTGCTCTGCGATACGGAGATGATGGAGAAACTGCACACGGTTTTATGGGAATTGCCGGAAGAAAAACTGGCATCAAAGTGGCAGCTCTGTATCTGAGGGGAGAGGGTACTGCGGACCAGGCATGGATGCGTATCCATGTTTGCAGCATAAACGAAGGGGTTTTACCAAAAAAATGCCTAACGCTTCAGCAGCGCCTTGATATCGCGCAGAGGCGGCGTTCCAAACAGCCGGCGATATTCGCGGGTGAACTGTGACTGGCTTTCATAGCCCACCTGAAAAGCGGCTGTCCCCGCGTCATAACTTTCCTCCAGCATGAGCCGCCGCGCCTCAGTCAGACGGAGCCGCTTCTGGTACTGCAGCGGGCTCATGGCGGTAAGCATGTGGAAGTGGTGGTACAAGGTGGAAACGCCCATGCCGCTTTCGGAGGCCAATTCTTCCACCTTCAGCGGCTCCCGGTAATGCTTGCGTATCCATTCCACCACCCTGGCGATTCGGTTGCTCCGAGTGCCGGTGACAGCGATTTCCCGCAAATATTCACCCTGTTTACCCGTCAAAAGCCGGTATACAATTTCATGTTTGATGCCCCCGTAAAGCGCCGGGATATCCTCGGGCTGGTTCAACACCGCGACCAGCCGCACGAAGGCATGCAGCAGATCTTCAGTTGCTTTTCCAGTCGTTATGCCACGCCCGCAAGATGATTTTATCGATGGAAATGCCAGCCCATGTTCGACCAGAATCTGGCGAACAACTTGCAGATCCAGTTTGAACCCCAAGGCTATGTAGGGATATTCGGGAGAAGCATCCCGAAAACGGACGAGCACCGGCAATCCCGTGACAGAGACCAGCAAATAGTCTCCGCTGTTATAAACCAGCTCATCATCACCCAACAGTAAGGATTGACTTCCCTGAAGGACTACAGCAATAAGCGGTTCAGAGAGGAAAAACGTCCTCTCCCTCGGCTTGTCCTGGCGATACAACACTACTTCCGGTACCGCCGTCAAATTGTAGCCTTGTTTGGGAACATATTTTTTTATCTGAGAGAGTATTGCTTGCACTATCTTGTCGCGTTCTACAGATTCCATAGTTCGAGCATCCTGCCTACAGAGAAAAAAGCACCGAAAAGAACGACGCGAATTCTGAATAAAATCTGTTATTTGTACAACCCTTTTATTTGGTATCGGCAGAATCAGACAAAAGAACGGCAAGATCATGCTTATTCTTCAATATTCCGAAAGGCCCCTCTACGGTATAAAATCGCCATTGCGGCCTTTTCAGTTCCGATACTTCCTTTTTATTTGTTATCGGCAGAATCAGACAAAAGAACGATAAAAATCATGCTTATTCTTCCATATTCCTAAAGAATCCTTCTTACGGTATACAATTGCCGTTGCAGCCCTTTCAATCCCGATACTTTTTTAACGAGGAGAGCACCATGCAAGCAGCCACAACTCTTTACCTCGAATGCAAGTCCGGCATCAGCGGAGACATGCTGGTCGGCGCCCTGCTTGATCTGGGCGCCAGCCGCGAAAAGCTGCTCGCCGCACTGGAAAGCCTGCATCTTCCCGAGGTAAGTGTCAGCATCTCAGAGGTGATGAAATCCGGCCTGCGCGCCTGCGATTTCGACGTGCATCTGCCCGATCACCCCCATGACCATCACGGCCACCACGAAACTGCGCATGAGGGCCATCACCATCATCACGAGCACCGCAACCTTGCGGCCGTCAACGCCATCATCGAGAAAGCCGAGATTACGGAACGAGCCAGGGTACTTGCTCAAAAGATGTTCTTCGTGGTGGCCCAGGCGGAAGGCAAGGTGCATGGAAAACCGCTGGACGAAGTGCATTTCCACGAGGTAGGCGCGCTGGATTCCATTGTGGATATTGTGGCCGCCGCCGTGTGCATCGACGATCTGGACATAACGCAGACCTGGATATCGCCCCTGCACGAGGGCTGCGGCTTCGTGGAATGCCAGCATGGGCGTCTGCCGGTGCCGGTACCGGCGGTGGCCGAGATCGCCTCCGCCCACCATTTGCCGCTCACCATTACCGAAACACCCCAGGAGATGGTCACCCCAACCGGCATCGCCATTGCCGCGGCGCTCGAAGCGAAAGTGAAGAATCCCGATGGCTGCATCATCCGCAAGGTGGGCTACGGCGCGGGCAAACGTGAGCTTTCCCATCCCAACGTACTCAGGGCCTTTTTGCTTGTCCCGCCGCAGACACCCGAAAATATCTGGATGCTGGAAACCAATCTGGATGACGCTACCGGCGAGCAATTGGGATTCACGCTGGAACTGCTGATGCAGGGCGGCGCCCGTGACGCCCATTTTGTGCCAGCCTTCATGAAGAAAAATCGCCCTGGCTGGCTGCTGCGGGTGGTGACGGACGAGACGCACATCCCGCAGCTGGAGGAAATCATCTTCCGCAATACGCCGACCATCGGCATCCGCCGTTTTCCGTTCCTGCGTACCTGCCTTGAACGTGAAAGCTTTGAGGTAAGCCTGCCCTATGGCACGGTGCAGGTAAAAAAATGCCGCTACGGCGAATACGGCTTCTGCTATCCCGAGTATGAAAGCGTCAAGGCACTTGCGGAAAAGAGCGGCTTTTCCTTCATGGATATCTTTGCCGAAGCGCAGCGGCAGGCGCAACTGCGTTGAAAAACTCTTTGTTTGCCTCAAGAAATAAGAAAAGGAGAAAAAATGTCTTATCTTGGCGAGAACATCCCCAAATTTGGTTTTGGCCTGATGCGGCTTCCCCAGAAAAACGGAAAAATCGATCTGGAACAGACCAGGGAGATGGTGGATCTGTTTCTGGATGCCGGTTTCACCTACTTCGA
>JAILGY010000208.1:0-16406 GCA_024696325.1 bacterium
CCAAACCGTACCCCGCTTTTTCCAGAAAAATCATTCCGGTATGAAGTCTTCCCGCCGCTCGATCCGCATGACCGCAGCCGCCAGGAGCTTGACCGCGTTCTCCATGTCGGTGCGGGAGATGACTTCCGTTGGCATATGCAGGTTACGCAGTGCCAGGCTCACCAGGCCCGCGGCGACACCGTCGCGGTTGGTCTGGATAACGTTGGCATCGGTGCCGGTGCCGCGGGCTATTGCCTCGACCTGCACCGGAATCGCCTTTTCGCGCGCGATTGTCCGCAAAAGTTCGAAAACTTTGGGATTGATATTGGCGCCGCGCGCAATGATGGGCCCTCCGCCCAGTTTCATCTCACCGACTTCCTTCTTGTTGATATCCGGGCAGTCGGAGGCAAAAGTGGTATCGATGGCAATGCCGACATCCGGATTCACACCGTAGGCGCTGGCCTTCGCACCGCGCAGTCCCAGTTCCTCCTGCACGGTAAAGACACCATAGAGATCCGCGGTCGCGCCGCCCAGCCGCCGAACTTCCTTCATTACCTGCGCCACAACAAAGGCCCCGGCCTTGTCGTCGAAGGCGCGGCAGGTCAGGCGATCGCCCTGCAAAGTTTCCAGCTCGGCGGTAAAGGTAACCGGATCGCCGATGGCAACCAGCTTCTCGGTCTCTGTCCGGCTGCTCGTGCCGATGTCGATGTACTGATTTTTAAACTTTACCACCGTTTCCCGATCCTTGGTATCCATGAGGTGAATGGGCTTTTTGCCCACCACGCCCAGAACCGGACCGCTGGCGGTATGCACGTACACCCGCTGCGCCGGCACGATATGCGGATCGACGCCGCCAATGGGGTTGAAGTAGATGAAACCGTCATCATCAATATGCTGGACGATAAAGCCGATTTCGTCGCAGTGGCCGGCCAGCATTACACGCGGGGCATCTTCCCGTTTGCCGCGAATCCGCACAATGACGTTGCCCATAAAATCGGTACGGATCTCGTCGGCCACGCCCTCCATTTCCTGACGCAACCGCCGCTGCGCCGGCTGTTCATATCCCGAAGGGCTGGGAGCCGCCATCAGTTCCCGCAAAAAATCCCAATCCTGTTTTTCCATTTATGCGCCTCCATAAAAAGAAAATATGCGTGTCTTTTTCTTTTCAATAAAAATTTTTGCCTACTTTTTCCGATCTCGCGGCGCTTGTCAATTGCCGCTTCCGAAAAAGTCGTCAGGATGTGAGCCGTTTCAGCAGCCGCTCCGAATTGGCGTGGGCCGCCGCGACCTGAGCCTCGTCAAGTCCCGCCCCGCGCGCGATGCGCTCTGCCTGCGCCCAGGGAGTAAGATCATCCGGGGAATGGGAGTCGGTGTCGATCACCAGCTGCGCCCCGCATTGCAGCGCCAGACGTGCCACATGCCCGTTGGAGAGCGAATGGCCGCGGCGGGTGGTCAGCTCCAGCGCCACGCCTTTTTGCGCCGCCAGCCGCACCTCCGCTTCCGTTATCAGGCCGGGATGGGCAAGGATATCGACGCCGGCCTCAATCGCCGCGCGATTCGTGCCCGGCGGCACCGGTTCCACCAGCGTTTCGCCGTGACAAACCACGATCTGCGCGCCCAGACGGCGGGCCTCAACAACCGCCTCCGCCATCAGCTCGGGCGGCAAGTGGGTCAGTTCAATGCCGGCCAGCACCTCGATGCCGTGCCGCCGCAGGCTCGCCACCGCTTTTTTCAGCCGCGGGATGATCAGCTCGAAATTGGTAAAATCGCCGTGATCGGTAATGGCGATCGCGCGGTAGCCCAGCACCGCCGCCCGGCGCACCAGCTCCGAGGGCAGCAGCTCACCGTCGCTAAAGATCGAATGCGTATGCAGATCAATCATGAACAACTCCTGAAAATATATGAAAACTTGGCTTCAGCACCGCCATTTCCGAAATGTGCGGAGCAACTGTCTTCTTGTACCACTTGCCCCCGGAGACGTCCATCTTCCCTTGCGCTTTTTTGCCGTTTTCCCTTCCCCAAAACAACCCGCAAGGTTGAACTCGTATTCAGGTAACATGCTGCTTCATCTTCGCGGTCCTGCCCAAGTGCCCGGATCTCGCCACCTTCCCGTTGAACAGATAAATAAAAAGATGATATCATTATAAAAATTCCAAGGGGAAAAGCCATGAAAAGCGCCGTTCATACAAAAGAAGATGTAATTCAACTGCTAAAACCAATTTTTGAAAAAAATGGTTCCCGCAAGGCAATACTGTTCGGCTCCTTTGCCAAAGGGAATCAAAACAGCCAGAGCGATATAGACATACTTGTAGACAGCGGATTACACGGTATGGATTTTTTTGGTCTTCTTGAAGATGTTTGCGATACTGTCGATCGCAGAGTAGAGATGATAGACGTTCAGGATTTGCAGAAAAATTCTCCGATGGAAGAAGAGATTACAAATACCGGAATAGTCATATATGAAAGATAAAGACAGAGACATTTTAAGAAAAATTTGGGATCATGCGAGAAAAGTCATAAAATACAGTAAAAATTGCAAAACATACGAAGAATTTGCCGGTTCCGATCTCATATCCGATGCATGTATTTTTAATATCATGCAGATCGGAGAACTTGCAAAGAATGAACTCTCCGATGACGCCAAAAATCAAATTGTATCCATTCCATGGAAAAACATTTATGGCATGAGAAACCGAATTGTACATGGCTACAGTTATGTGAGCATGAATATCATCTGGGATACTGTTCGTGAAAACATACCGGAACTTGAAAAAGAAATATCCGCATTCCTGAATGATAAGGAAACATAGTCCACCATCTCCTCATCCCTACCGATATTTTCAATTTTTCAGAGAAACTGTTTTATCTGTCCCCAAGCTTCCAGAAGGCGCTCCATGTTCCACGCGGCGTTCGCCGGTGAGGTGGAGGGCAGCGCGATGGCGTCACGCCCTGTTTGCGGCCGGCAATACTTCATGTACAGATTGTAGGAGGTCTTTCCGTTGCAGTAAATCTGGCGGATGTGGGCGGCATCCAGTATCGGCCGCAGATCGTTGGCGACGACATTGGTGATGGAACTGTCCGAAGAACCCGTAATCTCACAGGAGGCAATAGTATCCCACAGCGCGACACGGTTTCGTTCCATGAGTGCGGTCTTTTGTGCGATGGTTCGCGGCACCTCGCCATCTGGCTCAAACAGCAGCGCCATCAGTTTCCAGAAGCGGTTCTGCGGATGCCCGTAGAAAAACATCGCCTCACGCGATTTCACCGAAGGAAAGCTGCCCAGGATAAGCACGCGGGAATCCGCGCCGTAGAGCGGCGGAAAGGGATGAACCTGATGGGCAGAATTGTTCTTGGAGAGCATGAAACATCCTTACAGGAAAAACGGTCATAACGAGGAAGACTGTTCCCTCAGCGCGCGCGCCCACAGCAACCCCGCCTCCGGATGGCCGTGTTCTGCCAGCGTTTCCCGCATCCTGAAGGCATAGGAGAGCCTTTCATCTTCCAGACGGCTGCGCGCCGCGTGCAAGCCCCCTTCCAGCCCCAGCCGCAGGGCAGCATTGAGCCGCTCCAGGCGCTTAAGCAGTTCGAAGGCCTGTTCACGGTACACGGCAGGCAGCCCCTCCACGGCGACACGTTCCGCATCGGCCTCAAGTTCCGCCACGTCGTCCTCTTCCTCCAGCAGACAGAAAAACAGCAGCGCCACCAGCCACTCCAGATCCTCCAGCGCCACACCGCAGGCATCAAAGGGGTTCACATCCGGTGTCCGCACTTCCACATAGTCGATGCCGCCCCGGGCCAGTTCATCCCAGGTCTTGCCACGTGCCGTCTTGACGCGGATGGGCGCGTAAATCTCCCAGATGTCGGCGATGACGCTGGTCCGCATCAGGCTTTTCGCGCTGGCGAGATAGCGGGGAAAATCGGTGTAATCAAGAGGCAGCAATGCACGGTTGCCATAGCCCAAAGAGGAATTGCGCAGGGAAACCAGGGCCTCCGGCGCGGGAGAGGCGCCCAGCAGGAAGACCGCAAGCCAGCGGCAGTGCAGATAGCTGCGCACCACCTTCAGATAGGCGGCGTCGCTGTCAAGGCCGAGCGCCGCAAGCCACGACGGCTCGAAGGAGAAGTTGACATGCACACCGCAAATGACCTGGCGGCGCGCGGAATACCTTTCGGCCAGATAGCGGCGCCATGTGGTCTCTTCGGGATCGGCGGTCCGGCTGAAATCGGCGATCGGAATCTGCGCTTCCGGCGGAAGGAAGCAGGGCAGCGACTGCGGCCACAGCAGTTCGGGGGCAATGCGGCGCCGGGCGATGTCCGTCAAAATCGCCAGAAACTCGTGGCAGTCCCGCGCCGAAGGCAGAGGAGGCGTCACCAGCTCAAGCTGGCTCTCCGAAAAATCCACACGGAAATAGGGCTGCAGGGCCTTGTCCCCCCAGACGGCCGGATGCGGCGTCAACGCCAGACGGCCATCCGCACCGCAGCGCAGGGCTTCGCGCTCCACGCCCATCCGGTAACGGGCGGGCGGCAGGGCTCCGCATCGGGCAAGGGCCGCGCTCAAACCGGCTCCCCAAGTTGGGAGTTGTGGTACGAGGCCGTAATCCGCACCGGCACCACGCGCCCAATGAGGGCCGCATCGCCCGAAAAGTTGATCACCCGTCCCCAGGTACTGCGTCCGAAGAGCTGGCCGCTTCCCTGGCGGCTCTCCCCTTCCACCAGTACCGGCAGGGTCCGTCCGACATCGGAGGCCCAAATCTCGCGGCTGATGGCGTCCTGTACGGCGAGCAGCCGATCGAAGCGCTCCTGCTGGACTTCGGGCGGCACCGCGCCGGGAAGCGTCACCGCCTTTGTGCCGGGACGGGGAGAATAACGGAACAGATAGGCATCCGCGAAACGCACCCGTTTGACCATTTCGAGAGTCTCCAGAAAATCGCTTTCGGTTTCACCGGGGAAGCCGACGATGATGTCGGTGGTCAGCCGCAGTTCCGGGCAGGCGGCGCGCAGCTGCTCCACCCGCTCCAGATAACGCGCCGCCGTATAGCCGCGCCCCATGCTGTGCAGCACCGCGTCCGCGCCGCTTTGCAGGGGCAGATGGATGTGGCGGCAGAGTTTGGGCAGCGAGGCAAAGCAGGCGACCAGTTCCGGGGAAATGTCCCTGGGATGGGAAGTCACAAAACGCAGCCGCTCAAGGCCCTTGATGTCATGCACCATCGCGAGCAGTTCGGCAAAGGATGGTTCCCCTTCGGACTTGCGCCCATAGGAGTTGACGTTCTGGCCGATCAGCGTTACCTCCCGCGTGCCCTGGGCCACCAGCATGCGCGTCTCGGCCAGCACATCGGCCGCCGGACGGCTGATCTCGCGCCCGCGCACGTAGGGCACCACGCAGTAGGCGCAGAAGTTGTCGCAGCCCTGCATGATCGTGACATAGCGGCTCACCGCGCCGGTGGCGCAGCGCCCGGGGAAACGTGTCAGCCGCTCCGCCTCGTCGAAAAAGGCGGTTTCGGCACGCCGCTGGCGTTTTTCACGCGCGTCGCGAAGCAGTTCCGGCAGGCGGTGAATGTTTTGGGTGCCAAAGACGATATCCAGATGGGGAATCTCCTTAAGCAGCTTTTCGCCCTCCTGCTGGGCGACGCAGCCTCCCACCGCGATAAGCAGACGCGGATTGGCCTCCCGCAGCGGCTTGAACTGCCACAGATGCCCCAGAACCTTGCGTTCCGCTTTCTCGCGGATGGCGCAGGTGTTCAGCACGATGAGATCGGCGTCCTCGGGGCGTTCCCGGGGCGTATAGCCCAGTTCGCCCAGCAGGAGGGCGATCTGCTCCGAATCCACCACGTTCATCTGACAGCCCATCGTTTCCAGATAGAATCCGTCACCCATACTGTTCCTGTCCCCATCGTTGGCCTTCACTCAGGCCTTTCTTTCCAGCGGGTCCGCCTTCACCCGCAGTATCTCAAACACAAGTTCCGGATGCTCCACCGCATACCAGGTCATCTGTACGCCGTTTTCGGCGGAAAAGCGCAGGGTCGCCAGCGCCGCCCCGTGCCACTCCACACGCATTCCGGTGATGCGTTTCCGCTCCAGCCGCGCCTTTCCGCGTTTATCAAGCGCCCAAAGCGCCCGATCCGTTACTGCATAAAACACATGCTTCCAGCGCAGGCGTGCCCACACAAACTGCCCGGCCAGCAACCACAGCGCACACAGCCCCAAAACGATCGGAGCCCAGATCTTCCCCGAAAAACCCGCAAAAGCGACGGCAGCGCCTCCGCCAAGCGCCAACAGCCCCCACCCGGCGCGTTTCCAGTGGTAGAAGCAAAAACAGCGCGGCGCGGGACACCCTTCCCAGAGCAGCTTTTCACCAGCTTCCAGAGGATACCCGCGCCAGACTGTTTCACCTTCAAACCGCCTCATTTAAGCAAAGCGCATTTTTTACTGCTGTCCCGCAGGTGCCACAGGCGACGGCGCATGCTTTTTCACATTCCGCAGACGGCGCGTGGCGGCCTTGCCCAGTTTGCCATCCGGATCGGCATCCGCTACCTGCTCGAAGAGGGACGCGGCCGAATCCGATTCGCCGTTGCCCAGATAGGCCTCGGCCAACAGATAGGAGCCCTGCACGTTCGGCAGCAGCCTCAGGGCGCTTTCCAGTTCGTTGATGGCCCCCGCAAAGTTGCCACGCTGCAGCAGCAGGTAGCCCATGCCCTGATGGGAGGCATAGTAGCGGCTGTCAATGTCCAGCGCTTTTTCCAGATATGAGTGCGCATTCTCCAGCTTCCCCGCATTGAGATAGGACAAACCGAGGTAGGTCAGCACCAGCGGCTCGCCGCTCAGCAGCTCGCTTGCCTGCTGATAGCCGTTCAGGGCGCTCTTGGCGTTTTTCTCACGCTCGCGTTGGATGGCGTTGGCAAAGATCGTATAGCCCTCCGGACGCCGTCCCAGGCTCTTGCGCCAGAGGCCGAAACCGCTCTCCTGCCGATTGCCGGCTCCCCCGGAAGCGGTCATGCAGGCCAGATTGTGGTTCTGCCAGCGGGCTTTTGTGTCATCGCCGGCAGAGGCCTGCAATTTCCTCAAAGTACTTTGTGCGGCATTCAGAGCACCCGAATCATAGCCTGCGGCAGCCAGCAGCTGTTCCGCCGTCCGGTTGGCCTCCAGCTCCTCGGCCTCGGTAAAACGCCATTCCCGCCAGGCGGCGGCCAGTTTCAATGCAGTCCGAA
The DNA here is from genome assembly GCA_024696325.1 of bacterium. GTDB lineage: Bacteria > Desulfobacterota > Desulfuromonadia > Desulfuromonadales > JAAYDE01 > RGIG7977. The sequence goes on from JAILGY010000208.1 coordinate 7,182, forward strand.
CATCGGCATCGTAGGCAATTTTCCTGGTATCCATCCGCAGCGCATCCTTGACACCCAGATGTTTCAGCATCGATGCGCAGTGCTGCACATGGCCCATCTGGTGGGCAATGAGCGCCGCCAGCTGCGCCTCGTCTTCAAGCGCCAGCAAAAGCCCCCGGGTGATACCCACCTGGGAACCGGGGAAAACAAAGCTCGCCGGTCTCGCGCTGTTGATGGCCTGCAGATGCACCGCCGGCCCTCCTGCCTGCTGCAGACGCGCCGCTACCCGTTCCAGCAGTGCGCCAATATTGTTGTAGGCGTAGGCTCCGCCTGCCTTCTGCTCCACCCAGGAGAAGAGATGCTCTCCTAACACACTTTCCGGGTTGACAGCCGAAGAGGCCGGTTTTTGCAAACTGGTTCCGTCCTGGGTCACCGGAGAGGCCGGTTGATCTTTTCCGTGCTGATGAGAAAAATCGTAGGCGCACCCGCCCAGCAACAGCGCCAGCAAGGCCGCTCCAAGGATCACCCGTTTTTCCTGTAGCGCACTCATCTTTTCCCCCTTTTCTTTTATGAAATGTAATGGTTTCAGGAGTCCTGCCAAAGTCTTTCTCAAAAAAACCGTCTTGCGCAACAAAGATCTATAGAAATACCCTTGCCAGCAAAAAGATGCATTCATATAGTTGCAATTCCTGCGCGGCATTCCTTTTTCGTCCATTGCCTCCACGCAGGCGTGTTTTCTCTTTGTTATAGCCGGATTCTCCGCCTCTTTCGAAATGAAAGAGAAAAAGGCGGTTCTTTTTTACTTTAAGGCATTCAACTTTTTACAGGTAACGAAAATCATGTCCAAGCCCATTCGCAACATCGCCATTATCGCCCATGTCGATCATGGGAAAACCACGCTGGTCGACGCCCTGCTGCGCCAGTCCGGCATTTTCCGCTCCAATCAGGTCGTCACCGAACGCATTATGGACCGCAACGATCTCGAAAAGGAACGGGGCATCACCATTCTTGCCAAAAACTTATCCGTTTCCCACAATGGAGTCAAAATCAATATTGTGGATACGCCCGGCCACGCCGATTTTGGCGGCGAGGTTGAACGGGTGCTCAAGATGGTGGATTCCGTGCTGCTTCTGGTAGACGCCTTCGACGGCCCCATGCCGCAAACCCGCTTCGTACTGAAAAAATCGCTGGAGCTGGGGCAACGGCCGCTCGTGGTCATCAACAAAATTGACCGCCCGGGCGCCCGCCCCGAAGAGGTGGTCAACATGGTGTTCGATCTGTTCTGCGAACTGAACGCCAGCGATGAACAGCTCGACTTCCCCATCATCTACACGTCGGCCAAGCTCGGGCAGGCCACGCTGGATCTGGCCACCCCCGCCCAGAACATGGAGCCGCTCTTCCGCGCCATTCTGGAGCATGTCCAGCCGCCCGAAGGCGACGACAGCAAGCCCTTCCAGATGCTCATCGCCAACATCGAGTACAATGACTACATGGGCCGGCTGGCTACCGGCAAAATTTTCAACGGCACGGTCCATAAGGGCGACGAAATTGTCATCGCCCGCAAGGATCAGCAGCCAATACGCGGCACCATCTCCAAGGTGCTGGGCTACGACGGCCTCAAGCAGGTGGAACTGCAGGAAGCCTCCAGCGGCGACATCATCTCGCTGGCCGGCCTGGAGGATGTCCGCATCGGCGATACGTTGGCCGATCCCGAACATCCCGACATCATCTCCTACGTTTCCATCGACGAGCCGACCCTGGCCATGTTCTTCATCGTCAACAAGTCACCCTTCGCCGGGCAGGAGGGCCGCTACGTCACCTCGCGCAACCTGCGCGACCGGCTGTTCCGCGAGCTGCGCTCCAACGTGTCGCTGCGCGTGGAGGAAACCGCCGACACCGACACCTTCAAGGTTTCCGGCCGCGGCGAGCTGCACCTCTCCATCCTTATCGAAAACATGCGCCGTGAAGGCTACGAGCTGGCGGTCTCCAAACCGGAGGTCATCTACCGCGATATCAACGGGGTGCGCTGCGAACCGATGGAATACCTGACCATCGACGTCCCGGAGGAATACCAGGGGATCGTCATCGAGAAACTGGGCACCCGCCGCGCGGAAATGACCGCCATGACCCCGCAGCCGGACGGACATATCCGGCTGGAGTTTACCATCCCCGCCCGCGGACTGATCGGCTTCCGCACCGAATTTCTGACCGATACCCGCGGCACGGGCATCATGAACCACATCTTCCACGAGTACGCCCCGGAAAAAGGTCCCATCTCCGGACGCGCCAACGGCGTGCTCATCGCCATGGAGCCCTGCGAAACCGTAGCCTATGCACTCTTCAACCTTCAGGATCGCGGCGCGCTCTTCGTGGGACCGGGCGTCAAGGTCTACGAGGGCATGATCATCGGCGAGCACAACCGTGAAAACGATCTGGTGGTCAATCCCGGCAAGGAGAAAAAGCTGACCAACATGCGCGCCTCCGGAAGCGACGAGGCGATCCGCCTCACTCCGCCGCGGGTTCTGTCGCTGGAGCAGGCTCTGGAATTCATTGAGGATGACGAGCTGGTGGAGATCACGCCGACTTCCATCCGCATGCGCAAGAAACTCCTGAGCTACGTGGATCGCAAGCGCCTGCACAAGGAGTAGACGCAGACGCGAAAACCAACGGCCGGCTTCCCCAAAAGAGAGTCAAGTAAGCGGAATCGTTGAAAATGTTGGCCCCCTCCTTGAGGGGGCTCCCGGCGCAAGCCGGGTGGGGGAGTTGAAAAACGGCAAAGCGACTCCCTCCGGCCCTTCGGGCCACCTCCCTCAAAGAGGGAGGCTTGAAAAACGGGGAGATAACCTCTGGAGGAAAAATCATGGCCAACGCACTGACATCCGAAGAGCGCAAAATCCTGCTGGGTATTGCGCGCAACGTCATCGAAACCTATGTCCGCAGCGGCAAAATCCCGCTGGAAAAACGCGACGAGGCGGCACTCAACGTCCAGCAGGGCTGTTTTGTCACCATCCACCGCCAGGGGCGGCTGCGCGGCTGCATCGGCGTCTTCACCTCGCGCATGCCGCTCTGGAAGCAGGTGACGGAAATGGCCATCGCCGCTTCCACCCGCGATCCGCGCTTTCCCGCCATGACGGAGGAGGAGCTTGCGGACTTTTCGCTGGAAATCTCGGTGCTCTCGCCGCTGGTAAAAACCGCCGATCCGAACAGCGTCGTGGTCGGCACCCACGGCATCTATCTGGAAAACGGCCTGCGGCGCGGCGTGCTGCTGCCGCAGGTTGCCACCGAATACGGCTGGAATCGCGAAACTTTTCTGAAGCAGACCTGCCGCAAGGCCGGCCTGCCGACGGACGCCTGGCAAAAGCCCGAAACCACAATCTACCTGTTTACCGCGGAAGTCTTTGGGGAAGCCGGAGTACGTGGGAAAAACAACCTTGTGGGAAAAGCAATGAAAACGTTTGATGACCTTCTGCAACAAACCCGTTTTGATCGAGACGATCTCAAACGCCTGCTGAACGCGCGCGAAACGGAAGCGGAGAAGCTGCGTCAGCGCGCGCTGGCGGTAAAGTTCGCATATCTGGACAACCACGTGCATCTGCGCGGGCTGGTGGAGCTGAGCAACATCTGCCGCAAGGACTGCCTCTACTGTGGTTTGCGCCGTTCCAACACCGCCGTTGCGCGTTACACCGTCAGCGACGAGGAAGTGCTGGACTGCGCCCGCCTGGCGATGGAGCTGGGCTACGGTTCGATGGCCATCCAGTGCGGGGAACGCTCCGACCGCGCCTTTACCGACCGCGTCACCCGGCTTGTCCGGGAGATCAAGCGCCTTTCGGACAACAGTATCGGCATCACGCTTTCCTGCGGCGAACAGAGCGAGAATGTCTACCGGGAATGGTTCGAGGCTGGAGCCCACCGCTACCTGCTGCGCATCGAGTCTTCCGACAAGAGCCTCTACGAAAAGATCCATCCCCAGGATGAAACCCATAACTTCGAGCGGCGCCTCGCCTGCATCGACAGCCTGCTGAAAACCGGTTACCAGACCGGGACCGGCGTCATGGTGGGCCTGCCCTTCCAGACGCTGGATCACCTGGTGCACGATCTGCTCTTCTTCCAGAAAAAGGATGTGGCGATGGTGGGGCTGGGTCCCTTCCTGCCTCACCCCGATACCCCGCTCTGGGCTTTCCGGGAACAGATTCCTTCCCCTGAGGAGCGGATGCGGCTGACGCTGAACATGATATCCACGCTGCGCCTGATGATGCCGGAGATCAACATGGTGGCCGCCACCGCGACCCAGACACTCGATCCGCAGGGACGTGAAAAGGCAATCGAGGCCGGCGCCAACGTCATCATGCCCAACCTGACGCCGCAGCAGTACCGCGAAGAGTACCTCATCTATCCCGACAAGGCCTGCGTCGGCGACCGGCCGGAACAGTGCCGCGGCTGTCTGGAACTGCGCATGAAGTCGATCGGCCATGAAATCCTCTACAACGCCTGGGGCGATTCCGTAGCCTTCACCAAACGCGCCGTCAGACAGGACGCCTGAGTTCTTTTCATACCGGCGACACGAATCATGGGATGCAATCCGTATGGAATTCAGAGAGCTGTTTGCGGACGAAGAAGAGAAAATCCGGGAGATGTCCCAAATGGCCAGCGCCATCGTCAAGGAGCACTACGATCCGATAATCGGCCCCGAGCAAAACGATTACATGATACGGAAGTTCCAGTCGGTTGAAGCAATACGGGAGCAGCTGGCGCAGGGGTACCGTTATTTCTTTGTCACAAGGGAAGGCAAAAATATTGGCTTCATGGCCTTCTACCCCAGAGGCAACGCCATGTACCTGAGCAAGTTCTACCTGTACAGGCAGGAACGCGGGAAAGGCTTTTCCCGGAAAATGATGGCCCATGTCGCCCAGGAAGCGCGAAAAGCGGGCCTCAAAACCATTGAACTCAACGTCAACAAACACAACAGTGCGCGCTCCGCCTACGAAAAGCTGGGTTTCAAGGTGATACGCACGGAAAAAAACGACATCGGCCATGGATTTTTCATGGACGACTACGTGTACAGCCTTGAAGTGTAAGCTTTTTCCCAAACGCCTTCAGCGGCCATTCGCGTTTTTCTGATCCAGCACGATGCCCTCCGCGATGATCCGTATGCTGCGACGCTGGTTCATGCTGTACTGCCGCAAACGCCGGTAAGCCTCCTTTTCGCTCAGGCCTTCGCGCGCCATCAGCAGGCGCTTGGCCTCTTCCACCATCTTGCGCGTCTCCAGTTCCTCCCGGATCACCTGGCTTTCCACAACCAGCCGGAAATTTTCGATAACCACCGCCGCCTGCCCGGCAATGGAACGGATGACCGCCTTTTCGCCCGCCGTAAAAACATGCGGCTGCGAGGTGTAGCAGTTGAGCACGCCGATGACCTTGCCCTTGAAGATCAGCGGCACGCTGAGCAGCGAACAAAGATGCTCCCGGCGGGCGATATCGGTGCACATATAACGGTTATCAATACGCACATCGGCGACGGCGATCTCTTCGCAGTTCTGCGCCACCCGTCCGGCAATGCCGCTGCCCAGGGGAATGTTGGGCTTTTTCAGATAGTCCTCGCTGATTGACTGCGTCGCCTTCACCACCAACTCGCCCTTCTGTTCGTCCAGAAGCATCAGCGAACAGATCTTGGAACGCAGCAGCTCCGCGGTGACGGTAACGATGAATTTGAGCACATCATCCAGATAGAGATCGGAGGTAATGGCCTCGCTGATCCGGGAAAGCGCCTCCAAAAGCCGTTCCGGCGCGACCGCCGTATCAGGGCTTTCCCAAATGTCCTTTTCTTCGAAAGCTTGAGAAAAAGATGTTGACATTCTTCCCTGCCAATCCATATAAAGTCTGTTTGGACAACAAATGGTGGAAACGCACAACGGCGTGCGTCAAATGAAAGCATGACAAAGGCGTCCTTGCATGAGGGCGCCTTTTTTTATTTTTTTAGTTCGTTTGCAAAACACGTGCAACCCATATTTCCCAAAGGAGCTCAAAAAACATGGCACAGAAAGTGGCAGAATTTGTTGAAGAAGTCATCCGCAAAAACCCCGGCCAGCCGGAATTTCATCAGGCGGTAACCGAAGTCGCCGAATCGCTTATGCCCTACATCGAAGCCAATCCCAAATACGCGAAGGCCAAGATCCTTGAGCGTATGGTGGAACCGGAACGGACCATCATCTTCCGGGTTCCCTGGATGGACGACAAGGGTGAAATCCAGATCAACCGCGGTTTCCGCATCGAGATGAACAGTGCCATCGGCCCCTACAAGGGCGGTCTGCGTTTCCATCCCAGCGTCAACCTCGGCCTTCTGAAGTTCCTCGCCTTCGAGCAGGTCTTCAAAAACAGCCTGACCACGCTTCCGATGGGCGGCGGCAAGGGCGGTTCCGACTTCAATCCCAAGGGGAAGAGCGACAACGAAGTCATGCGTTTCTGCCAGAGCTTCATGACCGAGCTGTTCCGCCATATCGGTCCGGACACCGACGTGCCGGCCGGTGATATCGGCGTTGGCGGACGCGAGATCGGTTATCTGTTTGGCCAGTACAAACGGCTGCGCAACGAATTTACCGGCGTGCTGACCGGCAAGGGCATCCCCTGGGGCGGCAGCCTGATCCGTCCGGAAGCAACCGGTTTCGGCTGCGTCTACTTCGTCGAGGAGATGCTGAAAACCCGCGACGAAACCCTCAAGGGCAAAACCGTTGCCGTATCCGGTTTCGGCAACGTCGCCTGGGGCGCCACTCTCAAGGCCACCCAGAGCGGTGCCAAGGTCGTCACCATCTCCGGACCTGACGGCTACATCTACGATCCCGACGGCGTTTCCGACGACAAGATCGACTATATGCTGGAGCTGCGGGCTTCCAACCGCGACATCTGCGCGCCCTATGCGGAAAAATATCCGAAAGCGCAGTTCCATCCGGGCAAACGGCCCTGGGAAGTCAAATGCGATATCGCCCTTCCCTGCGCCACCCAGAACGAGCTCAACGCGGAAGACGCCAGACAGCTGATCGCCAACGGCTGCATCGCCGTCGGTGAAGGCGCCAACATGCCATCCACCATTGAGGCGGTCAATCTCTTCCACCAGGCCAGACTGCTCTTCTCGCCGGGCAAAGCCTCCAACGCCGGCGGCGTGGCCACCTCGGGCCTGGAGATGAGCCAGAACAGCCTCCGGCTTTCCTGGAGCAGTGAAGAAGTCGATCGGCGGCTCCATGACATCATGATCGCCATCCACAACAACTGCGTCAAATACGGAAAAGAATCCGACGGTTTCGTCAACTACGTCAAGGGCGCAAACATTGCCGGCTTCATCCGGGTCGCCGATGCCATGCTCGCCCAGGGCCTGGTCTGAAAAAACGTTTGTTCAAACAGTTCCGGAAAAATTAAGGCACGAAAAAACCACCGGAACCATTGGGGCGTTCTTCGCAAGGGGAACGCCCCTCATTTTTTGGGGGCAATGCGCTTTTCGTAGTCTTTTCAGGCCCCGCTCATGCTATATTTTCCATTACACTTCCCCTGTCCTGTGCGTTCACTCTGGTGGAAGCCCCTCAACGGGAAGTCCTACATTTTTTCGGGAGGCCTGCATGTTTCTTGTGGAGAAGATCAGAATGTTCGGCACCACGCAGATGCTGATGCTCATCACCGGCATGACGCTGCTGATCTGGGGCGTGGCCATGCTGCTCGTCAACCGCTTTGTCGACAAACGCTCCGCCGAAATGAAGCAAATAGCCCTGCAGCTGGCCTTTTCGTTTCGTGAAATGGGCGACGGCTCCATTTTGAGCGAATTTTCCGGCATCCCTCTTTTCCGTTTCGAACAGATCGAATTTGAAAAGAACCTGCTGACCCGTGGCATGGAACAGGCATTCATCGCGATCTTCGACTACACCACGCTCCTCGGACAGACCGCCCCGTCCGAAGACGCCGTCCCGACCTCGCGCACCGTCATCTGCTTCAAAACCAGCAACATGATGCTCCCCCCCTTCTCGGTGCGCCAGAAAAGCCCGCTCAGCGAGCAGTACGCCGCGGGCCTTGAAGAGCACCTCGGTTACCAACGCATCGAGTGGGCGGATTTCCCCCGTTTTGACGCGATGTACCAGATGTACGGCAAGGACACGGATAAAGAGACCATCAAGAATCTGTTTCTCAACTCCGGTCTCACCATCCTGTGCGAAAAGGAAAAGGATCTCTGCATAGAGGCCAACGGCAACACGCTGGTGGTGCACCGCCATCTGAAAACCATCCCCCCGCAGGAGATGGAGCAGTTTCTGGAAACGGCGGTGCAGGTTCATGATCTGCTGGAGCATTCCTGCCAGTACTATCTTCCCGGCTGATACGCTCCGGATTCCCCGTTCAACGGCATCCGAAAAGACAAAATTTCAAAAGCGTCGCCGCCCACATTCTAGCGGCGGCGCTTTTGATTTTTCTTCCGGCTGTCATGGGAGGAGGCACCTTGAGAAGAGGGACGATCGCGGTCACGCAGTTCCAGTTCCGCGTTTCTGCCCAGGAAAAAGCCCAGTACCAGAGAGGCCAAAAGTGTTCCGCCCACAAAAACGGACGCATCCCGCATCACAAGCGCGGCGCCCAGAGCCGCGACCGGCGTTCCAAAGCCCAAAAACAGCGTCATAAGCCATTTTCGCGAAAGCCATGCCGGGTTGATCTCCAAATCCCGTTTCTGCCGGTAACGGCTTATCAACGTAACCATCAGCGACGAACAAAAGATCATCGCGCAGAGGATGAACCCCCCTCTTAAAAGCACCGCTGTCACTGTCCTCATGCTCATGCCATTTCCTCCTTCTCTCCTCCCGTTTTTCGCCGTTCCTCCAAGACACCTTCCAGAGCATCGTCATGCCGGCCTTTTATCACAACCGGCAGCAGTTCCCGCTCCCGCACATGTTCCGCAGGAAAAAGCACCGGCAGATAATTTTCCGAAAGGCCGCGGCACAGAGTATCCGCGCCGCGCCGTTCCACGACCACCTGCAAAGTACGCCCCACGCAGCGCTCCATAAAGGCGCCGCGTTTTTCCTGGCCCAGAGCCCGCAGACGCGCGGCACGCTCCTTTGAAATCTCCGCCGGAACCTGATCGGGAAAAGTGGCGGCCGGCGTTCCGGCGCGGCGGCTGTAGGGAAACACGTGCAGATGGCTTACCGGCAGTTCTTCCAAAAGACGAAAGGTGTGTTCAAAGGCTTCCGGCGTTTCCCCCGGAAAACCGGTCATGACATCCACCCC
>JAILGY010000219.1:0-10314 GCA_024696325.1 bacterium
CATGGAATTCACGCTCGTCCAGGAGAATATTCAGGTTGGCAGCAAGGCGACCATCTATGCACCCGGTGGCCTGGAGAATCTCTATTCCCCGGGAACAGCCAAGTTTGTGGCGCATCTGCGGGCAAACGGCACCAAACTGCGTTACAGCGGCGGTTTTGTTCCGGATTTCAACCAGATGCTCAAGAAGGGAAAGGGGATTTTCTTCTATCCGCATCTGCAAAATGCGCCGCGCGGCAAGTTGCGGCTGCTGTTTGAACTCAACCCCATGGCTTTCCTCATGGAACAGGCGGGCGGCGCCGCCTCCGATGGGCGGACGCCCATTCTGGATCTGGTGCCGACCAAACTTGAAGATCGGGCGCCGGTGTTCATCGGCTGCCGCGAGGATGTGGCCCTGGCCGAAAAGTTCATCGCCGAAGCGGGGTAGGCGAGGAAAGGCCGCGGTAGGCAGGCATCTCTCATAGGGGGGATTCCATGGATATCGCCTATCTGTTGTTTTTGCAGGACCTTCGTGAGAGCGCCCACAACCTACCGACGCCTTTCATGGAGTGGATTTCGCTCTTTGCGGTAATCTGGCTGCCGTTGATACCGATCTTCATCTACTGGTGTGTGGACAAGAAGAAGGGGCTGTACCTCCTGGCTTCGCTGGTGGTTTGCCGTGCCTGTAACGCGCTGCTCAAGCTGACGGCCTGCGTGTACCGCCCCTGGATTCGGGATACCCGGATCGTGCCTGCCGGGAACGCTATCACCACGGCTACAGGCTACTCCTTTCCCAGTGGGCACACGGTTACGGCGACGGCGGTGTGCGGCGGCATCGCGGCGGCCTTCCGGGAGTGGGGCAAGGCCCTGGTTTTGCTCTGCCTCGGCATGATCGCGCTCACGGCTTTTTCCCGCAACTACCTGGGCGTGCATACGCCGCAGGACGTGGCGGTGGGGCTGTGCCTTGGCGCGGCGGGGCTCTACGGCCTGGCCCGGCTCTTCGCCCTGCTGGATGCACGTCCCGAACTGGAAGACCGCATCCTGCTCGGCGGATTCCTGTTTGCGGTTGCCGCGCTCGCATACATCGCCTTGAAACCCTACCCCATGGACTACGGCGCGGATGGCAAGCTGCTGGTCAATCCTGGCCGTATGATGCGTGACGGCTTCCGGGATATGGGGCTGCTGATGGGCTTCTGTGCGGGCCGCTATGTGGAAAAACACTGGGTGCGCTTCCGCGTGACTGGGGTGGACGGTAGAGGGGTGGCCCTGGCTTCTCTCGGTTTTGCCCTGCTGTCGCTCTTGCATACCTGCTTGGGCGATCTTCTGAAGGCGGCTTTCGGCGGACATTGGGGACGGTTGCTCACCTCCTTCATCATGTCCTTCTTCATCGTTGCGGTCTGGCCCGCCGTGATCCGGCACTTCGCAGGTGGCGGGAAAGGGGCTGTCTGAAAAGTTCTTGTTTGGGGCGTTGATGCTCTTCTTGCGCTTTTTACTGCATCCAATGTGGCGGCCATCATGCGGGACTACTGCATGACGGGGAGCGATGCCGCTCCCGCTTCCGTTCCGCATTTCTATGAGGATTTGCTCCTGCCTGTTCTTGAAGGAGATTCTACTATCGAAGCACTTCAACATGCTTAACCCGGTGTTCCCCCATAACGGGCGAGATCAGGCAGTAAGTCATGTATCAGTCAATCTGAACTTGGTAAAGAGCGGCTTTGATAGGTAGGCCGCTCTTTTTTATTGCCGTTGCCAAGCCGGCGTGACTAGCACTGAGGTTTTTTACGCAAATATGTTTCTGTTGTCGTATTGGTATTGTTTCATAGGCTGCTTTTCTACCCCGGCGGACAGGGAATCCGTGATGCGTTCAGACCACATCTCGCAAAGCTGCAGGATCTTTTCCAGGGTGAAAACAAAGCCGTCCACATCCTTTGCAGTTTCTTCTCCATTAAAAAAATAGTTGTATATGACGATGTTGCTGGAGGCTTCAAGCGTGAAATATCCGCCTGCAGTATCATGACCAAAAAGCCCGCCGGCAAGGAGCTCGCGGTACGTTGCTGTGGGCGCGTTTTCAGGAAGGGTGGTCACCTCCACGAAGCAAAGAATCATGCCAGAGTGTGGGATGAACTGCAGATTGAGGTTGAAAGTGTCCTCCACACGGACAGATACCAGTCCGTCTTCATCGGGAACGAGCACATCCTGCCCGGTTGCGTTCCTTACCGCGGTGAGGAACGCCTTGTATTCTTCCATTGTCAGCATGGTTTGCCTCCTCTATGTGTTGCGTGCAGTGTCATGCCCGCGCAGCGGCTTCTTCGGGATGTGTCGTCCTTGCCACGTTGCTTTCCGCAAACACGTCCATTTTCTGCGCGGCCTTTGATATGTGAAAGATCAGTCTGGCCTCTCCTGAAATCCCAAAGGAAAGGACAGCACCGGACTTCTTTGCATATTCCTCCAGGTTGGCCCGGGCCTGTTTGGAAACAGCATTTCGGCTCCTGTAAACGATATTGCTGCCAACTTTTTCCCCATACCAGGGATTGCGCGTTTCCGGAATGACTTCCAAGTGCTTCAGGGGAACTTCGCCATTTTTGCTCATCCATGTTGTTGGCGAGGTGAGCTTTTCCAGGTTTTCGATGGTTTCTATGGCCTTTTCCTGAATTTCCGGACTTTCATGCTGGAGGGAATCATACAGGGCAAGCTGCAACTTCCCAGCTTCAAAAATCTTGTCGAGATTTTCGCGAAATTCCTTTTCCTTCTTGTCGATCTCGTCAATGATTTTTTGGCGGAGCTTTTTTTCAGGCGGGTCGATGTTCGGGGCGTCAGGATCGAATGCCATGCGGTAGTCGCGGAACAGATTTCCGATCTTTCCTGAATTTTCCAGATCTCGCAGACGGAGGATGCCCTGGAATTTGGCAAAGCGCGTGTCGTCGTCAAACACGGAATAGTTGGCAAAGCGGGACGTGAGGGCAAAGCCGTGCGTGTCCTTGAACGACAAGTTGTCTTCAATTTGCAGGTCCTTGCCGTTGCCTTCAAGCGAATGCCCCGGATCGATGGCAAAGAAACTTCCCTGGGAAAAGCCCTTGTTCTGACCTTTGCTGCCTACGGCGTCGCGGTCGGCCAGCACAAGAAAGGTGGCTTTGTACTTGCCCAGGCTTTCCAGCTTTTGTCCATTGGGAGGAACGATGCGGCCGTCCTTGAGGTAACCCTTGCCCATGTCCTTGTAGTCTTCGGCAAATTTCGCTTCCAGCATGAGCTTGGGGTGCCCGTCGCTGTACTCACTGATGTAGCGGTTTTCCTTCAGGAACTCGATGTTGGACAGGACTTTTTTGATGTCACAGGCGCGGAGGGATTTGTGGGTCTGCATTCTCAGGCCGAGAATGGTGTCGAAGGCGTGTTCGCCAAACACGCCGAAATTCTTGGAAAGTGCCTCGCGGAACGCTGTCATGGCGGCTTCGTTTGCCTTGCGTCCGGAAGAGAAAAGGAGGTTTCCCACCACGGCAGAATTCTGGCCCGATTTCCCGACCAAAATATCCGATGATCCAAACCATGCTGAATGTGCAGCTTGTATGAAAGATTGCAATGAAACAGGCATACGTACTCCCGGAAATCATTGTCATAGAAGCACCGGACGGCATTGTCGGATACTCATATGAAATTCGATTTTTTACATTGATCCATTTCAGCCTTGCCCTTTTCCAAGACCGTCATCACCCTTGCCTGCCCCGGTGAGGAGTGAACAAAGTTCCATACGGCGTTTCTGGATATAACTATACTGATGAAGAATTCTGCATGAGTCAAAATAAATCCAAATGTGAGCCCGTGTGGAAAAGGAAAAGTTCCGGTTCCTCCTGTGCGATATGATAAACCCACACCGCGGTGAAACTGAACCGCGGCGGTTTTTCTTTTTTTGAGACTCCTGACCGGCATGCGTCATTTTCCGGGTTCTCCGGGGATTTTTTCTGAAAAGCGCTTGACAAAATGTACGAATGTATTTATTTGCATACCTACAGAGTAGGTAAGTAAACAAATGCAGAAAATCGTGTATTTTTTCAGGAGGAGATGGTGCTTTTCAAAAAGATACCTGTTTGGGCAAACATTGTGGAGAAAGTGAATCGGGAAGACCGGCGGTTTTTCCTGCCGGTTCTTTCGGTGCTGGCGGCCATCGTGCTGGATGTGCTTCTGCCGCGCTCCATCGATCAAAAAGCGGTGGCGCATCCCTATTTCACCTGGTTTTTGGCTCTTACGCTGGGGGTGTACCTCTTTCTGTATTTCGCACGCGGCGAAAGCTCATGGCGGGAATATGCCTGCTACAGGGCGCCATTCTACGCGGGCGTGACGCTGCTGGCGAATGTTGTCAATTTGCTGACGGCCAAGTTCGCTGTGTTGCCGGTACTCTATTTTCCGGCTCCTGACCGTGTTCTGGCGGTATTGGCCGAAGATACCGCCTATCTTGCAACCTGTGTGCTCTATTCCTGCCGCTTGTTGTTCATCGGCTGGACCTTGGGAGCGTTGATTGGCATTTGCACAGGCGTTTTGCTGGGGTTCAGCAAAACGGCCTCCTATTGGATAACACCCTTTATCCGCTCTTTGGGGCCGATTCCGCCTACCGCCTGGATTCCGCTGGTGCTCGTGGTTTTTCCCACCGTGGTTTCCGGAAGCGTGTTTCTCATAGGGCTTTCAGTCTGGTTTCCGACAGCGGTACTGACAAACAGCGGCATCGCCAACATCAAAAATTCCTACTTCGAAATGGCCTCCACACTGGGCGCCGGGCGCTTCTTCCAGATTTTCCGGATTGGTCTTCCCGCAGCCTTGCCCAGCGTGTTTCTGGGACTTTTCAACGGCACCTGCTCCTCGTTCATTACACTGGTGACGGCAGAGATGCTGGGCGCCCGCTACGGCCTTGGCTGGTACATCAACTGGCAGAAGGAGATGATGGCCTACGCCAACGTTTATGCCGGGCTGATTCTTATTGCCGTCAGTTTTTCCTGCATCATCACCGGTCTGTTCCGGATTCGTAACCGGCTGCTGATCTGGCAGAAAGGGGTCGTCAAATGGTAGGGCATATCGAAATTTCACATATAAACAAACAGTTTGCCAGTGGAGAGGGCGCGGTTGTCCAGGCGCTTCAGGATGTGAGTCTCTCAATTCGCCCCGGTTCCTTTGTCTCGTTTATCGGGCCGTCAGGCTGTGGGAAGTCAACTCTGCTGCGGCTGATTTCCGGGCTGGCCTTTCCGGATTCCGGAGAAGTGACGCTGGACGGAGAGGCCATCCGCGCGCCGGGGGCGGATCGCGGCTTCATGTTTCAGGAACACAACCTGTTTCCGTGGCTTAACATTTACGACAATGTGGCGTTTGGGCTGCGCGCCCGCAATATCTACGAACAGAACCGTTCCAGAGTGGGGGAAATGATTCGTCTGGTGGGCCTTGCGGGCTTCGAAAAATCCTACCCGCATCAGCTCTCCGGCGGCATGTGTCAGCGCGCTTCCCTGGCGCGTGCGCTGGTGGGCCGCCCCCGGGTGTTGCTGCTGGATGAACCGCTGGGCGCGCTGGACAATTTTACCCGCATGAACATGCAGGAGGAAATCCAGCGCATCTGGCAGGAGGAAAAGATGACGATGCTTCTGGTGACGCATGGTGTGGATGAAGCGGTCTACATTTCCGATGAAGTGGTGGTGATGACCGCCCGTCCCGGACATGTGGCGAAAGTCATCCCTGTTCATCTGGGCCGTCCCCGGGATCGCGGCTCCAAAGATTTTTTCCATTATACCTCGGAAGTCTTGCGGTTGCTCCATTACGGAGGAAACGGACAGGAACCGGAATATTATCTGTAAAAATGTTGAACATCTTGAAAACAAAGGAGAAAAAATCATGCAAATCTTTTGGGGAAGAGAAACGGCATCATGGAAAGCGCTTTTTGTAACCGTCCTTGGCATTTTGACGGGTGTGGCGTGTTGTGATGACGGACAGGCGGCAAGCGGACCGACGCCGATCCGGATCGGATACTCGCCGGGAGTCTGCAACGCTTCGCTGTTTGTAGCCTACGAGAAGAATTTCTTCCAGGCGGAAGGACTCGCTCCGCAGATGATTCAGGTGGATGCCGCGCATATCAGTGAAGCGGTGGGTGCGGGACAGGTGGATGTTTTTCAGGGACTTGCCTCGAAGCTGATTCAGCCTCTGAACAACGGTTTGCCCGCCAAGGTGGTGCTGGGATTGCATACCGGCTGCATCAAGGTACTGGTTCCAAAGGATTCTCCTATCCGGAGCGTGGCGGATCTGAAGGGGAAGCGGATTGGAGTGCCGGGGCTGGCGGATGCGGGTTGCATTATAGCCCGGCGCGCCTTGCATCGCGAAGGGGTAAGCGTTGCCGATCGCAAGCTTGAGGTGGAGTTTGCCGTCTTCGGGCGTAACGATCTGGTACAGGCGCTTGACAAGGGCGCGGTGGACGCCATTGCGGTTGGGGATCCGGTTGGAGCGATTGCGGTGCAGCAATACGGTTTGCGTGTGCTGATTGACACCGCGGTAACCCCACCGTTTGATCAGGAGTACTGCTGCATTGCTTTGATAGCCACAAAACTGGCTCGGAAAAATCCGGAAGTGGCGGCTGCAGTGGTCCGTGCTTTGGCCAAGGCGTCGCTCTGGGTGCAGAAACATCCGCGCGAAGCCGCGCAGCTGGAGCTGGAGAAGAAGTATGTCGCCGGCAATATTGAACTTAACACCGCTCTGTTGCAGTCCTATAACTTCAATCCTTCGGTGACCGGTGGCTATGACGCCCTGCGCGCGGTGGCCCAGGAGCTGGCCCACATCGGCATTATTGATGAGAAAATTGATGGGGAGCAGTTTGCAAAGGAACATTTTGTCCGGTTTGCCGGCGTTCCTGACCGGGTAGCGGAAACGGAAGTCAACTAGCGGGAAAGGAGCGACCCATGTTGGGAGATTGTGCGAATTGCAATGCGCATCACGTGTGCTTCAAGCGGGGAAAAGGTTGTGTCGCGTTTGATACGGACAAAATTTTGGGCCTCTACAACGAGGAGGAACATCGGATCATGCGGGCAGCTGCCCATGTGGAGGCGACCTACTACATGCAGTATACCCGCCTGGAGGAGACGGCGGCCTTTGCCCGCGAAATGGGCTACCGTGTTCTGGGCCTGGGCTTTTGTATGGGGATTCGCGACGAAGCAAAACTGTTTGCCCGCTATCTGACCGCTCAGGGTTTCGATGTAAAATCGGTTTGCTGCAAGAATTGCGGTATTTCCAAAGACGTGCTGCATCTGAAAAAGGTTCATGCCGATGATCCTGTCGAGCCTATGTGCAACCCGAAGGCGCAGGCCAAGTATCTGAACGAGAGCGGAGTTGAGCTGTTTATTTCGGCGGGACTGTGCGTGGGGCACGATACGCTGTTTGCCCGGGCCTGCAATGGTCCTGTAACCACGCTGATAGTCAAGGATCGTGTGCTGGGCAACAATCCGATTGCGGTGGTGTATTCGAGTTACTGGAAGAACAAATTGGGGCTGAACGATTAGAGGATTAAAAAGGCAGGGTGTATTCCCTGCCTTTTTTGAACAGGTGCTTTTATGAGAATACCTGAAGTTCGACAAAAGTTTGATTGCCATGAATTGGCGGATAAACTTGAACGAACAAGAGATCTTGCCGATAGTGAGTTTGAGGCCGTTTTGCTCTGCAAGGAGTCCGGATTTGATGAATATCTGGCCCGGAAGGCAAGGAACGCACGGGAAAAATACTACGGCAAGGATGTTTATCTTCGGGGTCTGATTGAGTTTACCAATTATTGCAAAAATAACTGTTTCTATTGCGGAATCCGTAGAGAGAACAGGAACGTGGAACGGTATCGCCTGAGTGAACAGCAGATTTTGTCGTGTGCTGACAGGGGATATGAACTGGGATTCCGGACTTTTGTACTGCAAGGCGGCGAGGATCCCTATTTTACTGACGACATTATGGTTCCTTTGGTACGTACGATAAAGGAACGCCATCCGGACTGTGCGCTTACGCTGTCGATTGGAGAACGTGAAAAGGACAGTTATCGGAAACTGTTTGACGCGGGAGCGGATCGCTATCTTTTACGTCACGAAACAGCCAATAAAACGCATTATGAAATGCTGCATCCGCAGGAAATGTCCTATGAACACCGGATGCAATGCCTGAGGGATCTACGGGAAATCGGTTATCAGGTGGGATGCGGCATGATGATTGGCTCCCCCGGACAAACTCTGGAGCATTTGATTGAGGACCTGCGTTTTTTGCAGGAATTGAAACCGGATATGGTAGGGATAGGACCGTTCATACCGCATCATGAGACCATGTATGCCGCTTACGAATCTGGAACTGTTGAAATGACGTGTCGTCTTTTGTCTGTTATACGCCTGATCCTGCCGGATGTTTTGCTTCCTGCAACAACAGCTCTTGGAACGCTTGATGTCTGCGGACGTGAAAAGGGCCTTTTGGCCGGGGCCAATGTCGTCATGCCCAATCTTTCCCCGACAGATGTCCGTGAAAAATATTTACTCTACGACAATAAAATTTGTACTGGAGATGATGCGGCCAAATGTATCCATTGTATGTCGATGCGTGTTGCCAGTACTGGTTATAGAATTGCGGAAAACAGAGGCGATCATATTGGATATATCAAGAAAAATAGTTAAAATATTTTAGCTAATCAGGAGCCATGATCTGTTTTTGCAAGCGTGAATGCATTAAAACCCGTAAGGCAAATATGCGGCAAGGACAGCAAGTACTACGGATGGCAGCATGTTTGCGACGCGGAGCTTTGTGCCCCACACCAGGTTTATCCCAACGCAAAAAATCAGGATGGAACCTATTAAGGAGAGATAAGAAACGGATAATTCTGTCATGAGTGGCGCAATCATGACAGCCATGATTGTAATGGATCCTTCGAAAATAAGTATTGGAATAGCGGAAAATGCGGCTCCTTTTCCCATTGAAGAAGTCATAATGGCAATGATAATGAAATCCAAAACAGATTTTATGGCAAGGGTTGAATAATTATTTGAAATACCATCCTGAATGGCGCCAATTATTGCCATAGCCCCAATGCATACGGTCAATGATGCGGTTACAAACGCATTGACAAATCCTTTATCCTCGCTGTTACCAGTCTTTTTCTTGAGCCATTCTCCAAATCGTTCAAGTCCTCTTTCTATTTTTAAAAGCTCTCCGATAGCTGTTCCAAGTGCAAGGCAGAGAACGACAAGCATGGCTCTCGTGCTGATTACTGCGTTATTTTCTATTTTCAGCATTCCTTCCATTGTACCTGCTATCGCTATGAATAAAACACTCACACCGCAAGTTTTGGTCAGTGCATCCTGTTGCTCTTTATCAAACAATTTCCCTATAAAATTGCCGACCAAACCGCCGGTTACAATACAAATTGTATTTATAATAGTCCCGATTCCCGTCATGTTCCCACTCACATTCCTGCCGGACGGCCTGAGTTCCCGGGTGGAACGGGCCGCGTTGTTTTGCGCACTTATAGCACAAAGTCCGGAATGATTGTCCCTTGTCTTCGGAAACGCTTCGTGTTTTTCGAAAAGTATCTGGCCTGAAAGCTTGAGGTCTTGAGAACGTGGTATCCCGGACTCGACAAAAATGCCCCGACTCGACAACATTTTGTCGAGTCACTCGACAAAAACTTGTCGAGTCCGTCGAGTGGTAGTTTGCAGCCCTGTATTGTCGGCCAGAATGATTGTTTCTTGTCTTCGGAAATAATTCATGTTTTTCGAAAATTATCTGGACTGAAAAGCTTAAAATGCGGCATTTCGGACTCGACAAAAAATCCTCGACTCGACAGCATTTTGTCGAGTCACTCGACGAAAACTTGTCGAGTCCGTCGAGTGGCGATTTGACAGCACCTACATTGTTCGGCCAGAATGACGAAAAAAGGTGTGCGCACACCTTTTTTCGTCATTCAAGGCGGCGAACAGAATGCCGCGTGAAGGACAGAGACTTACGAACGTTTTTCCGTGATTGACCGGAGGAGACAAAATAAAATATACAGGCTGAAAAAGTATATGGATCGCAGAGTGTCTTCAACCGCTGTTTTTTACTTTTGATGGAACGAATGAATATGGATACCCGGAATCTTCATACGGGCGGAATTTCGCTGGTGGGAGCGCCCAATGTCGGCAAATCGACGCTGCTCAACCGCCTTTTGGGACAGCAGCTCAGCATCGTGTCGCGCAAGCCACAGACGACGCGTAACCGCATCTTGGGCATCTACAACGACGAGCGCGGCCAGATACTGCTGTTCGATACGCCGGGCTATTTTCATGGCAGCAAGGCGCTGGATCGCTATCTTGAGGAACAGAC
>JAILGY010000128.1:0-7118 GCA_024696325.1 bacterium
CAGGCTCTGCTGGGCCGCATAGAGGGAGCGTTGGGCATCCAGCACTCCCAGATAGCTGTCCACTCCCATGGTGTAGCGAAGCTCCGAAAGCGTGTAGGTGCGGTCGGAGGCCTTCACCAGCGATTCCTGCGCCTCCAGCTGCGCGTCCACCGTGCCGCGGAGCGCCAGCGCATCCGCCACTTCCCTGAACGCTTCCTGTATGGTCTTCTCATATTGGGTCAGCGCGATTTTCTGCTGCGCCTCGCTGGCCTTCAGGGCGTACCAGGTACGGGGATCCAAAACGGGCAGACTTGCCTGCGGCGCAAAATTCCACGTGCCGTGACCATGTTTGAAGAGATCGGAAAGTTCCGCGCTTGCAAGTCCAACGGTGGCAGTCAGCGAAATCCGCGGGAAAAATGCTGCACGGGCCACACCGATATAGGCATTGGCGGCCTTGAGCTGATGTTCCGCGCGCAAAATGTCGGGACGGTTGAACAGCACCTCGGAGGAAAGCCCCGCCGCCACTTCCCGGGGCGGCCTGACCGCGCTCAGATCGGCGGGCAGCAGTTCCTCGGCCACCTTTACACCCGCCAGCAGGTCGAGCGCGTTCTTGTCCTGAGCCGCCAGGCGCAGATAGAGCGCCTCGTTTACTCGCGCCGTATCCACCTGGGTCTGCACCTGCCGCAGATCCAGCTCGGAGGCCAGGCCAACCTCGTAGCGCTGCCGGATCATGTCGTAGGTAGCCTGCTGGGCCTGCAGGGTGGAGCGGGCCAGCTTGAGATTCTCCCTGTCCGCCGCCAGCGTCAGCCAGGCGTTGGCCACACCGGAAACAAGGGAAATCTGCACGGCACGCCGTCCCTCCTCGCTGGCCAGGTACTCTTCCAGTGCCTCGTCCTTCAGGCTGGCAAGCCGTCCGAAGAAATCGGCCTCCCAAGCAAGCAGGCCCAGGTTGACGCTGTAGCTTTGGGTAATCTGCCACCGGCCGGAAGAACTCAGATCCGCGGGCACGCGCTGGCGGGATCCACCGGCGTTGGCGTCCACCGAAGGCAGCATCTCGCTGCGCTGGATACCATATACTGCCCGCGCCTGTTCCGCATTCAGTCCTGCCATGCGCAGATCGCGGTTGTTTTCCAGCGCCAGCGTGATCACTTTCGTCAGCTTCCTGTCGCCAAAAAACTGTCTCCAGGTCAGATCCTCCACCCGCGGCGCTCCGGAAACATCCTGGCGGTATGCCTCCCCTTGAGGGAACTCCGCCTCCACCGGCGAATCCGGCCGCACATATTTGGGTGCCATGGAGCACCCGGCCAGCAGCGCGGCGCACACAAGGGCCACGCTCATCAGGCCTGTCCTTCCTGCATTGCCTGTCATACTCGTTACCTCATCACAAAACGTTCATCTACCCCAGGAAGTCTCTTCCTCGCCGGGGAAGCGATGAAACACAGAAAAATCACGCAAACAAAAAATTCCCGCTCCTATCCTTCAAGGGTTGGTTCATTCGCCAAATTTCGCCTTCATGGCCAGCTGCCGGTTGTGCTCTTCCACCCGGAACAGTTTCGATATCACGACAAACAGCAGCGGGATATAGAAGAGGTCGATAAACGTCGCCGACAGCATGCCTCCCGCAACCGCGGTGCCAATGGCGCTCATCGCGCCCGCGCCGGCGGAGTTTGCCAGGGCCAGCGGCAGCACGCCGAAGAAAAAGGCCAGCGAGGTCATGATGACCGGCCGCAAACGTACTCCGGCCGCTCCTAGGGTCGCCTCAATCAGGCCCTCCCCATTCGCCATTCTTTCCCGGGCGAACTGGATGATGAGAATCGCATTCTTGGTCGTCAAACCCAAAGTGGTCAGGAACCCTATCTGGAAGTAGACATCGTTGTGCATGCCGCGCAGATACGTTGCCAGTGCCGCGCCAAAGACGCCCAGCGGCAGCATCAGCAGGTTGGCCACCGGGATGGCCCAGCTTTCATACAGCGCCGCCACGCACAGGAAAATAACGATGACGGAAAATCCGTACAGCAGATGGGTCTGCGAGCTGGACATCCGTTCCTGATAGGAAGAACCGTTCCACTCCAGGCCGAAGCCCTTGGGCAGCTTGGTTTCCACAATCTCCTCAATCGCCGCCATGGCGTCGCCGGAACTGTAGCCGGGCGCCGGTTCTCCCTGGATATTGACGGATGGAAAACCGTTGAAACGTTCAAGCCGAGGTGCACCGGTATCCCATTTTAAACTCGCGAACGAAGAAAACGGCACCATCTTCCCCTTGCTGTTGCGCACCCGCAGCTTCTCCAGATCGGAAGGCAGCATCCGGTAGGGCGTATCCATCTGCACCATTACCTTCTTGACACGCCCGGCCTGAATGAAGTCGTTGACGTAGGCGCTGCCGAAACTGGCCGAAATGACGTTGTGGATGGAGTTGATGGGGATGCCCAGGGCGCCCGCCCGTTCCCAGTCCACGTCGATATGGCATTCCGTCACATCGTCCATGCCGTTGTGGCGCACCGACCTCAGACGCGGATCCTGCCGCGCCGCCACCAGCAGGGCGTTGCGCGCCTCCATCAGCTTGTGATGGCCCTGTCCCGCGCGATCCAGCAGTTCGGCGTCGAAACCGGTGGCATTGCCCAGTTCCGTGATCGGCGGCGGCTGGAAGGCAAAGACCAGCGCGTCACGGTACTGCATGAAGACCCGCATCGCCCGACCGGAAATCGCCTTGACCCGGTGTTCGGGTTTGGTGCGCAGCTCCCACTTCTTCAGCTTGACGAACATGATGCCGTTGCTCTGGGCGCGTCCGGCAAAACCAATGCCCACAACCGTCATGACCGATTCCACCGTATCCTTTTCATTTGTCTCAAAATACTCTTCCACCCGGCGCGCCACACTCTTGGTCTGTTCCAGGGTGGAACCGGCCGGCAGCATGAGCTGGATAAGCATGACGCCCTGATCCTCGTCGGGGAGATAGGCGGTCGGCAGCCGCATGAAGAGCAGGCCGACGAGACCGATAATCACCATGTAGACGACAAAGTAGAGAAATTTGTGGGAAAAGGAGAAACGAACTCCCCCAACATAGCGGGTACGCAGCGCGGCGAAGACCCGGTTGAACCAGTCAAAGAAGGGCTGCAGAAGGGATCGGCGGCCGGTGCCTTTTGAATTCAGCGGCTTGAGGAAGGTGGCGCACAGCACCGGAGTCAAAATCAGGGCCACCACCACCGACAGGAGCATCGCCGAAATAATCGTGACGGAAAACTGGCGGTAGATAACACCGGTGGAGCCGCCAAAGAAGGCCATCGGCCCGAACACCGCCGACAGCACCAGGCCGATGCCAATCAGGGCGCTGGTAATCTCCTTCATCGACTTGGCCGTCGCCTCGTAAGGTGGCAGGCCCTCCTCCTCCATGACACGTTCCACGTTTTCCACCACAACGATGGCGTCATCCACCAGCAGACCGATGGCCAGAACCATCGCGAACATCGTCAGCATGTTGATGGAGAACCCGAAAGCCAGGATAACCGCGAAGGTCCCCAGCAAGACCACCGGCACGGCAATGGTCGGGATGAGGGTGGCGCGGATGCTCCCCAGGAACAGCCACATGATGATGAAAACCAGCAGGACTGCCTCGAAGAGGGTCTTCACCACCTCGTGAATGGAAACCTCGATGAACGGTGTCGTTTCATAAGGATAGGCGGTTTTCATGCCATCGGGGAAGTATTGGCTCATCTCCTCCATTTTGGCCTTGACCGCGTTGGCGGTATCAAGCGCGTTGGCGCCGGAGGCCTGACGGATGGCAATGGCAGCCGAAGGCCGGCCATTGTGAAAACCTTCGATTTCATAGGACTCCGTACCCAGCTCAACCCGGCCCACATCGTGGATGCGCACTACCGAACCGTCGGGATTGATGCGCAGGGGGATATTGCCAAACTCTTCGGGAGTCTTGAGCAGGTTCTGCACGATGATCGATGTGTTCAGCCGCTGTCCATCCACCGCAGGAGCACTGCCGAACTGTCCGGCGGAGATCTCCACATTGTACGACTGGAGCGCGGCGATAACATCCTCGATGGTGAGGGAATAGTCCGTAAGCCGCATCGGATTCAGCCAGACCCGCATGGCGTACTGCGAACCGAAGATCTCCACCTCGCCGACACCGGGAACCCGCGCCAGCACCTTTTCCAGATTGGACTGGGCATAGTCGCGCAGATCTTTGCCATCCATCCGGCCATCCTCGGAGATCAGATCGATCACCATCAGGTAGTTACGGGTCGATTTGCCAACAGTCACGCCCTGCTGCTGTACCGATTCCGGCAGGCCGGCCATGGCCAGCTGCAGTTTGTTCTGAACCTTGGACCAGGCCAGATCGGGATCCGTCCCCGGCTTGAAGGTCAACTCCAGCCGCGAGCCTCCTGCGGAGTCGCTCTCGGCGGTGATGTAGATCATGTCATCCAGACCGGTCATCTTCTGCTCGATAATCTGGGTGACGCTGTTCTCCGTAGTTTCCGCCGAAGCGCCACGATACGTAGCCCGAATATAGATGGAGGGCGGCGCAACCGGAGGATACTGGGAAATTGGCAGGATATGGATAGCCAGTCCGCCAACCAGCATGATCAGCAGCGCGATAACCCACGCGAAAACCGGACGTTTCAGAAAAAAGAGCGACAGCATTACGCGCCTCCCCCGGCAGGCGTTTTTGCCATTGCGGACCCGGCGTAGGGAACAGGCTTGACGGTCATGCCGGCACGTACCCGCTGGAATCCCTCAATCACCATGACATCTCCGGCCTGCAGTCCCTTGCTCACCAGCCACTTGTCGCCCACCGCCCGGTCCAGCACCAGCGAACGCCGCTCCAGCTTGTTGCCGGGAAGTACAATCAGCGCCTCCGGATTGCCCTTGGGATCGCGGGTCACCGCCTGTTGCGGCACAAGGATCGCCGCGGCATTGTCTCCTTCATAGACCTGCGCGCGCACAAACATGCCAGGCAGCAGATCGCCCTCCGGATTGGGAACCACCACCCGCAGCACGACCGCGCCGGTGGTGGAATCCACCGTCACATCCTTGAACTGCAGCACGCCCGCATGCCGGTAGACGCTGCCGTCTTCCAACAGGACCCGGACGCTGCGTTCGCCGCGGGAATGCAGGTTGCCGCTTTCCAGCTTGCGTTTCAGCCGCAGCAGATCCGCCGTGGACTGGGTAACATCTACATAAATGGGATCGAGCTGCTGGATGGACGTCAGGGCCTGGGCCTGATAGGCGCTCACCAGCGCGCCATCGGTAACGCTGGAACGCCCAATCCGGCCGGAGATCGGCGCGGTAATGCGGGTATAGTTCAGATTGATGCGGGCGCTCTTCACCGCCGCCTGGCCGTGGCGCACCAAGGCCTCCAGCCGCCGCTGTTCTGCCTCGGCATCATCCAGCTCCTGCTGGCTGACCGCCTTCTGCTTCAGCAGTTTCCTGTAGCGGGCGGCGCGCAGCCGGGCCGCCGGAAGATTGGCCTCGGACTGTCCCAGAGCGGCCACCGCGTTGTCATAAGCCGCCTGGAAGGAATCCGGATCGATCTGGTACAGCACCGCTCCCGCCTTGACATCCGAACCTTCCCGGAAGAGCCGTTTCTGGATGATGCCGCCCACCTGCGGACGGATTTCGGCTATCCGGTAGGCGGAGGTGCGCCCCGGCAGTTCCGTGTTCAAGGTCAGGGGGCTCGTCGTTACGGTAAAAACCGAAACTTCCGGCGTCATCGTGCCGGCCGCCGCTCCACCGGCCGCCTGCTGCTCCTTTTTGCAGCCGGCCGCAAGCGTCAGGCTCAGCAGAATTCCCGCTATCAGTATTTTCCTTGTGCATCCGTACCTGTTATGCGTGTTGTGCATAATCCATCCTTTCTCATTCATCTCTTTCGCCAGGGTCTTGCGGCCCATAACCATAAAAATATTTTTCAAAGCGCTTCTAGCGCCTGATGGCATCCCACAGGGCTCCAATGAACAAATCGATCCGTTCCGCATCCAGCTGGAGAAAACCGGCGTTATGCTCCTTGATGGAGAAGGCAATGGGACCGAAAACCAGGCTGTAAAGCATCTTGTCCGGCACATCCTTGAGGACCTGCTGCCCCTTGCCGGCAAAGAACAGGCGGCCGAAGGGCCTGCTCAGATTGTCCAGCCTGCGGCGCTGTTCCACGCCGTAGGGCGAATCAAAGTACTGTTCCAAAAAACGGAATTCCAGGGGATTTTCCATCAGGCAATGGTACACGTTGCGGCACAGATGGACGAAGCGTTCACGAAACGGCCGCCCCTCGTCATAGTTGCGGGTGATGATTTCGATCTGGCGTTTCTCCACATCCTGAAACACCGCGTGGATCAGTTCGTCCTTGTCCCTGAAATAACGGTAGATCGTCCCGACGCCGACCCCTGCCCGCTCCGCGATCAAGGAGGCAGGCGTGCCATGAAAGCCCCTCTCGGCTATCAGGCCCAGTGCCGCCTCCAGAATGGCGGTGCGCCGATCCTTGTTCTGACTCATAAAAACGCCTTTTTACCTCAAGACCATAGAATGAATGTTCATTCCGGGAAAAATGGAAAAATTTCTACTCCTCCGCCACGAGAAAATCAAGACTTGCCAAAGAAAAAACATGTGCGGCCACGTGGTCCCCAAAGCTCCGTCACGCCTCATGTCCGCCAGGCAATCCGGGCACTTGCGCAATCCGCTGTTTCTCCGTTATAACTGCATTGCCACGGAAACGCCTCGCATTGCGTCAACCCCAGAATCCGCAAAGCGGTGCACGGCAAGCGGAACGAATCATCAGAACCGGTGAACGCTTTTTCAAAACCTTCCCGGAGATTTTTCGCTCAGCGAGTGAAAATCCGGCCGCAATGACCGTCATGTGAACGAGGTGCCTATGGATATTCGCGTGTTGCGCTCCTTTCTGGCGATAGCCCGTGAAGGCGGCATAACGAAGGCTGCCAATTTTCTGCATGTGACCCAGCCAACCCTGTCGCGCCAGATACAGGATCTCGAAGCGGAACTGGACGCCAGGCTGTTTGAACGCCACAGCCACAGCGTAACCCTGACACCGGCCGGAGAACGGCTGCGGATCCGGGCCGAAGAGATTCTGGAACTGGTCGGACAGACCGAGGCGGAATTTGCCGCCCGCTCCCGAACCATCAGCG
>JAILGY010000181.1:0-33339 GCA_024696325.1 bacterium
CCGTTTGTTAAGCGGCTTTCAGCCGCAATGGTGTAAGATTAAGTACCTGTCAGTAGTAAACGCTTGCTTGTTACCACATTTTCGCAAGGTTCCCCAAAATGAACGTATTCAACCGATACGCGCCGTTCATTCAGGACTTCATTTACCGCTCGGGCTGGCAAACGCTGCGGGGCGTTCAGAACGCGGCGGGCGACGCCATCTTCGGCACAGAGGACAATGTGCTGCTGACCGCATCCACGGCTTCGGGGAAGACGGAGGCGGCTTTCTTCCCGATACTGACACTGCTCGATGAGGAGCCGTCGCGGACGGTGGGGGTACTCTACATCGCGCCGCTGAAGGCGCTCATCAACGACCAGTTCACACGCTTGAACGAGCTGTGCGAGGAGGCGGGCATCCGCGTGACGCGCTGGCACGGCGACGTGGCGCAGACGCAGAAGCGGCGGCTGCTGCGCAAGCCCTCGGGCATCCTGCAGATAACGCCGGAATCGCTGGAGTCGCTGATGATCAACAAGCACATGGAGATACCGTCTCTGTTCGGCGATCTGCGCTTCATCGTCATCGACGAGATTCACTCGCTGCTGCGGGGCGATCGCGGCATGCAGACCTTCTGCCTGATAGAACGGCTCTGCCGGCTGGCGGGATGCCGTCCGAGGCGCGTGGGACTCTCGGCCACCATCGGCAATCCCGAGGCGGCGGGACGTTTCCTCTCTGCGGGCAGCGACCGGGGCTGCGCCATTCCCAAATTTGATGGCGGAAAAGAAGTTTGGCGGCTCAGTATGGAGCACTTCTACAACAGCGGCCCGCAGGCCGACGAGGGGCATACGGAGGCGGTAGAGACGCCTGACCCGGAACCCGCCACCGACACCGCCCCCACGGCCGCCGACCCGGGCATGGGCTACATCTTCGAGCATACGCGGGGCAAGAAATGCCTCATCTTTACCAACTCGCGCGAGGAGTGCGAGGCCGTCTGCCAGAACCTGCGCCAGTACTGCGAGGCAAGACACGAGCCCGACCGTTTCCTCATCCACCACGGCAACCTCTCGGCCTCCTATCGCGAAAGCGCCGAGGAGGACATGAAGGACGACGACTCGCTGTTGTCGGTCTGCGCCACGGCCACACTCGAACTGGGCATTGATGTCGGACGGCTGGAGCGGGCTTTCCACATTGACGCGCCCTTCACCGTATCAGGCTTCCTGCAGCGCATGGGGCGCACGGGACGGCGCGGTGCGCCGTCGGAAATGTGGTTCGTCATGCGCGAGGAACATCCCGAGGCGCGGGCCATGCTGCCCGAAGCCATTCCCTGGTACCTGATTCAGGGCATCGCCCTGGTGCAGCTCTATATCGAGGAACGTTTCGTGGAACCGCCGCGTACCGACCGCCTGCCCTACAGTCTGCTCTACCACCAGACGATGAGCACGCTGGCCTCCTGCGGCGAAATGTCGCCCGCAGAGCTGGCCTCGCGTGTGCTTCCGCTCTCCTGTTTTCACCGCATCACGCAGGACGACTTTCGCCTGCTGCTGCATCACCTGCTGGAGAAGGGGCACATCCAGCGCACGGAAAACGGCGGCCTGATAGTGGGACTGGCCGGAGAACGCATCGTGAACAACTACAAGTTCTACGCCGTTTTTCAGGAAAATGTCGAGTACACCGTCCGCACCGGATCCGAACAGCTTGGTACCCTTGTCAAGCCGCCCCCCGTCGGCGACAAGGTGGCCATTGCGGGACGCGTGTGGGTCGTCGACGAGGTGGACCACCAGAAACGGGAGGTCTACTGCACGCTGGTGAAGGGACTGATACCGGCCTATTTCGGCGACGTGCCGGGCGACATCCACACGCATATCCTGGAGCGCATGTACCGCGTGCTGGCCGAAGAAAAAAGCTACCCCTACCTGATGCGCCACGCCGTCTACCGTCTGCGCGACGCGCGGGAAACATTCCGGAAATCGGGCATGCGGAACCATCCGCTCGTCCACTTGGGCGGCAACATGTGGGTCTTGTTCCCGTGGCTGGGCACCTACGCCTTCCTTGCCCTGGAGCGCTTCCTGAAGATACGCTGTGCCAAACGGTTGGGGCTGCGGGGGCTGAGTCCCTCGCGCCCCTACTTCATGCAGTTCACGCTAAAGGTCGGCGAGACGGAGTTCTACCATATCCTTGTGGACGAGGCCCAAAAACCGCTCGACCCGCTGGAGCTGGTCTCTCCCAAGGAGAATCCCGTATTTGAAAAGTACGACGAGTACGTCCCCGATGCCCTCGTCCGCAAGGGATTTGCCTTCGGCGTGCTCGACGTGGAGGGTATGAAACGGCGTGTACTTGGCTGGGAAAAGCTGGCCAAGCCTTCATAAAAACGGCATCGTCAAACGTCCATTCTTGCAATATCTCCGGCTGTTCTTATAGTATACCTGAAGAACTCCAAAGGAGTTCTTCAGGTATATTCTCTTATCTCCTCAGGAATAAGCATACTATGGAGGAATTAAATGTCTCTTGTCAGCGATGAACAGGTTATCAAGGTACTTAGACAGTACAATCCATGGTGGCATACCCCCGCCGCGATCAGAGAGGTCAGCAAACCCAGCAAGCGTCTGGCATATTATGAAGCGTTGAAGATGATGCTGCACAGAAGCATTCGTCGCTTTGTCGTATTATCCGGAGCAAGACGGGTCGGAAAAACCACGATCATGTACCAGATGATGGAAAATCTGATCGATGAAGGAACACCTTTGAAAAACATCCTCTATGTGTCCTTTGACAATCCGATGGTCAAGCTGGCGCATCCCGAAAGGATTTTGGCCATCTATGAAGCAATGTACCCTCTTGAAGGGTACCGGTATATTTTCTTTGACGAAATCCAGTATACGGAGAATTGGGCGCTGTGGATGAAAGTCATTTACGACAGCAGAAAAGATATCCGTCTGACAGCAACCGGATCAGCAAGTCCTGTTCTGGAAAAGGGCACGGCAGACAGCGGCACCGGCAGATGGAACGTGCTCAAAGTGCCCACCATGTCATTTTATGAATACTGTACACTGCTCCAGCTTGACAAACCAGAACTTCCTCCAGACTTCCGTCCATCAAAGATGATCGGCATGGACGAAGCAGCGCTTGGTGATTTGACAAGCAGATTTTCCCCCTTGCTCAATCACTTTAATCGCTACCTCATGGTCGGCGGTTTTCCGGAACTCGTCCTTGCCGATGATGACTTGTATGCGCAGCGGATGTTGCGGGAAGATGTGGTCGACAAAGTCATCAAACGCGATGTCCTGACACTTTTCAATATCCGCAACCCATTGCTGATGGAAAAACTTTTTCTATATCTCTGCATGAATTCAACAGGCATTTTCAGTGCTGCGACCGTGTCAAAAGAACTCTTGAACACTTCTATTGGCACAATCGAGAATTATCTTGAAGCGCTGGAAATGTCCAATCTGATTTTCATCGCAAACCCGGTGGCTATAGGCGGCAAGGGTTCTCTGAAGGGCAAACCGAAAATTTTCATTGCCGATGCCGCCATTAGAAACGCCGTACTGATGATCGATGATGTACTGTCCGATGAAACCGAGCTCGGTATCATGGTGGAGACTTGCGTATATAAGCATCTCGTCTCTTTTTACCAGGGCAAAGCGGCCCAAATCGGCTACTTCAGAAAGGCAAAGGACAACCAGAAGGAAGTCGATGCTGTAGTGCTTCTTCCCCAAGGGAAAATTCTCTGCGAAGTCAAATACCGTAATCATTCCCGCCTGCCCGCGACAGATGCCATTGTCGAGCTCTGCCGGGACGCATCAAAAGAAATCACCAACGCCTTTCTGATAACCAGGCATCTGGATGACGTTGGAGTAACAGGGCACGAAACTGCGATTCCGATAATAAGGATACCTGCCCTGGTTTTTCTGTATCTTTTGGGCAAAGTGGAGGCTGATGGTCTGAACAGCAGAATATGACCCTGTCGTGGAGCAGGCGGAATTTAATTTACCGTACCGGACCATCCCGTTCAACCTGCATCAAGATGGATTCTGTCACACATACGGGTGATATTCTGAACGAACAGATGATATTTTTTCTGATAGCCCAGCGGAGCAAGAGGCAGGTATGGTGTAATTTCCTCATGAAACGCGACGCTCATTGCATTTTTCCCGGATGCCCTATACGGTACAAATCGAAAGAAAACTCTCCGACGAAACAACGAGGCAAGCCATGAACTTTCCCCTTGACGATGTTATCGCGAAACTGGAAGGGTACGTGCGGGATCTGCAGGTTCCCATCGTGGACCTGATCGCCGCGCAAACCCAGGATCCCTTCAAGGTGCTGGTGGCCACCATTCTGTCCGCCCGCACCAAGGACGAAGTCACCGCCGAGGCGGCCCGCCGCCTCTTTGCCCGCGCGGAAACGCCGGAGCAGCTGGCAAAACTGACTGTGGCCGAACTGGAAAAACTGATCTTTCCGGTGGGCTTCTTCCGCAACAAGGCCAAGCACCTGAGCGAACTGCCGCGGGCTTTGACCGAACGCTTCGCGGGAAAGGTGCCCTGTGAAATCGATGATCTGGTGACACTGCCCGGCGTGGGCCGCAAGACCGCCAACCTGGTACGTTCGGTGGCCTTTGCCCTGCCCGCCATCTGCGTGGACACCCACGTGCACCGCATCATGAACATCTGGGGCTATGTGGCAACCGAGACACCGCTCGCCACCGAAATGGCGCTGCGGGAAAAACTGCCCGAAAAATACTGGATCCGCATTAATGGTCTGCTGGTGGCCTTTGGACAGTCCACATGCCGGCCGGTTGCCCCTCACTGTGACGCCTGCCCCATTGCCGAGCTGTGCCCGAAACTGGGCGTCACTCCGCGCAAATCCGGCAAAACGGCTGTTTCCCAAAGTGCAGATTCCGACGACGCCTCACGGGAACAGCTCTTCGTCTCCTGGAACGTCAACGGCCTGCGCGCGGTGCTGGGCAAGGGCTTTGCCGAAACGCTCGAAAGCCTGAACGCCGACATCGTGGCGCTTCAGGAGATCAAGGCCCATCCGGAACAGCTGCCGGGGGAAATAACCGCTCTGCCGGGCTACCGGCAGTTCTGGCATCCGGCGGAGCGCAAGGGGTATTCCGGCACGGCAATCTTCAGTAGAAAAGAACCGCTTGCCGTCCACTACGGCATCGGAAAACCCGAATTCGACTGCGAAGGCCGGGTGCTGACGCTGGAATTCGCGGACTATTTCTTCGTCACCGCCTACTTCCCCAACGCCCAGGACGAGCTGAAGCGGCTGGATTTCAAACTGGCCTTCGATACCGCCATGCTGGAGTACCTGAACCGGCTGCGCGCCCAAAAGACCGTGCTGCTCTGCGGCGACTTTAACGTGGCACATAAGGAAATCGATTTGGCACGCCCCAAGGAAAACCGGGGCAACCCCGGCTTTTCCGACGAGGAACGAGCCTGGATGGACAGCCTTCTGGCCGAAGGCTATGTGGACACCTTCCGGAAATTCTGCCCCGATCCGGGGCAGTACTCCTGGTGGAGCTACCGGGCAAACGCCCGCGCAAAGAACATCGGCTGGAGAATCGACTACTTCGTAGTGGATGCCCAAAGCGAAAACCGGGTGCTGGAAGCCGCTATCCACAGCGGCATCCTTGGCTCCGACCACTGTCCGGTGAGCATCCGTTTCAAATAGAAGAAGCAAAAGCGAAGCATCCCGCTGCATCGACTGCATTGCGCATGACGAACAACGAAAAAAAGAGGAGAAAAAACATGTCCGTTTTGATGATCAATGGCAGCCCGCATCCCAATGGCTGCACCTTTACCGCCCTGAACGAAGTGGCGACCCAGCTGAAAAAACACGGCATCGAAAGCGAATTCATCCACATCGGCACCGGGCCCATTGCTGGCTGCATCAGCTGCGGCAAGTGCGGAGAAACCGGGTACTGCGTCTTCAAGGACGACGGCGTCAACGCCGCTATCGACAAGCTCAAGGAGGCAGAAGGCCTGGTGGTGGGCTCGCCGGTCTACTACGCCGCTCCCAACGGCGCGCTCTGCGCCTTTCTCGACCGGCTGTTCTTCATGAAGAGCGACGCCTACGCCTTTAAACCGGCGGCCTGCGTGGTCAACTGCCGCCGGGGCGGGGCCAGCGCCGCCTTTGAGCGGCTGAACAAGTACTTCACCATCAGCCGGATGCCGGTGGTCAGTTCCCAGTACTGGAATTCTACCCATGGCTTCACCCCGGACGACGTGCGCAAGGATTTGGAAGGTCTGCAAACCATGCGTACCCTGGGCGACAACATGGCCTGGCTGATCCGCTGCATCGCCGCCGGAAAGGCGGCGGGCATCGAGCCACCTGCTCCGGAACCCTGGATTCCTACGCACTTCATTCGGTAACCGTTTTCCAAAAACCAAATGAACAAAACCGGAGGCGGCGTGAATTCTTTTTGACACGTCGCCTTTGCATTTCTTGCATGCGTCTTCTTTAAAACTGCGAGGCGTAATAGCTTCTGGCTATATATGGAGACGGTTCGTAGTAGGCAGAGCTGTTGTAATCGTCGATAATTGCGCAGATGGGGTGGTTATACACGCGGAGCATGGCGTCGGCGTAATCTTCCGTGCTGGTTAAAGTGGCCAGAATCAGGCGTTTGTATACCCTGCCCATTTGAAGTTCGGTGGGAATCCGCTCGCAATATGCAGGGTTGATCCGCGTAACATCAAAATCTCCCGGTTCCAGCTTGTAGGCATCAATCCAGTCCGCCGCCACATCAAGCGGGTTTTCGCAATGCAACACTGAAGCAAGCGAGAGTTTCTCCGCCAGAGCGTCATGTCCCATCCGGTTGATCACATATTTGTTGGGCTGCTTCAATTGCCGGGCAATACGCTCCACCATCGCGCAGACAAAAAAAAGATCATTTTCCGTGATTTGTTCGTCGGGGAAAAAGATATTGTTCATAAACTGTAGCTCCCATGGTTATGTATTGTATAGTTTTCACTTTTATACTGGCAAGTTGATATGGACAATCTTGCCAATCAATTAAAAGCCCCACACACAAATCAGGGAGAAAGATCATGAAAAAAGTTCTGGGTATCAACGCCAGCCCGCGGAAAAACTGGAATACGGCGCAGGCCGTGGAAAAGGCGCTCGAAGGCGCAAGCCAGGCGGGCGCACAGACACGGCTCGTCCACCTGTACGATTTGAAGTTCACCGGCTGCCTCAGCTGCTTCGCCTGCAAACGCCGAGAGAATCCCGCGGACATCTGTATTCTGCAGGACGAGCTCCGGCCTCTTCTGGAAGAGATCATGACGGCGGATGCACTGATCCTTGGCAGCCCTATCTACTTCGGCAACCTCCCGGCGGACGCCATCGCCTTTCTGGAACGCCTGCTCTTCGCACCCTACACCTACAGCCAGGACAACCTCAGCAAGTTCACCGGTCACATCGCCAGCGCGCTCATCTGCACCATGAACGTCAACGAAGCCTTGATGCAGCAGATGGATTATCCAACGCTGATGAAGCGCTATACGCAGTACATGGCCGGCATGCTGCGCGGCCCATCGGAATGGCTGGCGATTACCGACACCCTGCAATTCTCCGACTACGGCAAGTATATGAGCAGCATCTTCGATCCGGAGCACAAGGCACGGATGCATGAGGAAAAGTTCCCGAAGGATCTTGAAAAGGCAAAGGAACTTGGCACGTGGCTGGCCACTCGGGCTTAAACACTCTCCAGTCTATCCGGACGGGAACAGCCGCTCCTCGCTGACCTTCAGGCCCTGGCCCGCCTGGACGCGGTAGAGAAACAGCAACGCGGCACGTGGCCGGAACTCCGGCAAATGCCGGAAAACCGCCACAAAATGCTGCAGTTTCACGCCGCGGCCCTTGAGGCCGGCAAGCTCCTCTTCCATCCGGAGCTGCGCCTGATGCCTTTCCTCCGCTGTGGGCGCCTCCGGGAAAAAGTCCCCTTCGCGGGGCCTGCCGCTGCGCGCCAAATCCAGTGCCAAGGCCTCGCGCAGCATTTCGGAACGGGATTCGGCAAAGCGCCACAGCCAACGGAAAAGATCCTCGCGCTTCGGCGGCAGACGGAACAATTCCCGCTCCTTCCAGAAGCCGCGCAGCGTCTCCAGCGCGGCCGGATAACCGCCGCATTCCCTGCGCAAAACCTCGAGAAAACGCCCAAAGCGGCCGCTGTTGTAGAGCAGATCCAACAGGCGATCGAGTTGGCGCAGACGATCCAGATCGGCAAAACTGCACTCCGGAGTCCGCAGGACGGTATAGGGGGGATGCGGATCGAAGTGCATTCCGAGGCTTGCCGCCTGCGCGCGCAGGGGCGTGCCGGGCAATACCTTCACCGGCTCGATCTGCAGGTTATGCGGGCGAAGTTCCAGCACACGCTCCATCCCCGACAGAAACTGATCCAGATTCTCCTTCGGAAGGCCGCCGATCAGATCGAGGTGCAGCATAACATGGGTTTCTTCGCGCAAACGCCGCAGACGCCGCCAGAAGGCTTCGTCGGGAAGCGGACGGCCGATGGCCGCAAGCGTTGCGGCGTTGAGCGACTGAATGCCGATTTCGAACTGGAACATCCCGGCGGGTACCGTGCGCAGCAGATCAAGCGTTTCCTCGTCCAGCAGCGCCGCTCCAATTTCGAAGTGGAAACGGCTCTTCCGATTGTGGCGCAGGATAAAACGGAAAATGGCCCGGGCCCGCGCGGGATCAAAGTTGAAGGTACGATCCACCAGCTTTACCTGCGGTACGTCATGTTCCATGAGATACAGGAGATCGGCCTCGATCCGCGCCATGGAAAAGGAACGTACCCGGCGTTCCCGCGCGCTCAGGCAAAATGAACAGCCAAAGGGGCAGCCGCGGCTGGTTTCCAGATAGACCAGACCGCGCGTAATATCCGCCCGGCCGGCGGCAAAGGGAGAAGGAATCGCATCAAGGTCGTCCAGAGAAGCGGCAACGGGACCTTCTCCAAGGCCACGCCACAGCACCCCGGGTACGCCGGAGCAATCCCGGCCTTCCAGCCGCCGCCGGAGCAGCTCCCGCCAGGGCACCTCCCCCTCCCCTCTGACAATGGCGCTCAGGCCAGGATGGCGATCCAGCAGATCCGGGCCATCAAACGAGACTTCCGGCCCGCCAACCACGATGTCCAAATCCGGCTCCGCCTCATGGAGCGCATCCGCAAGCTCCAGCGTCATGCCACGATTCCAGATGTAGACGGAAAAGCCCACCAGATCCGGCGCACAGGCAAGCAGCATGGCCAGAATCTGTTCTTTCGGCTCATGGATGGTGCATTCGCGGATGAGAATCTCGCAGCCCGGCAGATCCTCGCAGTAGGCCGCCAGATAGGGCAGCGCAAGACTGGCATGAACGAACTTGCTGTGCAGGGTGACAAGCAGGACGCGCATCGTGCAAAACTTTATCAGGGCAAAAGGCAAAGGGGCATGGCAATTGCGGCCATGCCCCCGTTTTCTGTAATCTTACCGGACATTGTCCTTGCGGTACCAGTTCCAGGCGTCGCGAACGATCTCTTCCACACCGGAATGCGTCGCCTTCCAGCCCAGCAGTTCAAAGGCCTTGCCAACCCCCGCCACCAGACTGGGCGGATCACCCGGACGGCGCGGCCCGATGGTGTGCGGCACGACGCGGCCGGTCACCGAGGCGATGACTTCCAGAATCCGTTTCACCGAAAGTCCGCAGCCGGTGCCAAGATTGACGGTCAGGGCCTCCTGCCTGCCGGAAACCAGTGCCTCAATTGCCCGTATATGCGCCTCCGCCAGATCGCTGACATGAATATAATCACGGATACAGGTGCCATCCTCCGTGGGATAGTCGTCGCCCATCACATGGAAATCCGGCAACTTGCCGTCCAGCGCCATAAGTGCGCGCGGAATCAGATGGGTTTCCGGCAGATGCCGCTCACCGGTTTCCCCCTCGGGATCGGCGCCCGCCGCGTTGAAGTAGCGCAGAGCCGCCCAGCGCAGGCCATAGGCGCGGGCGAAATCGGCCAGCATCCACTCCATGAACAGTTTGCTTTCCCCATAGGGATTGATGGGCGCGGGCACGACATTCTCCAGGATGGGCATAACAGCCGGAATGCCATAGACCGCTGCGGTGCTGGAAACCACAATACTGCCCACTCCGGTGTCGCGCATTGCCTCAAGGATGCTCAGGGTGCCACCCACGTTGTTGCGGACATACTTGCCGGGATCCCGCACCGATTCCCCCACCTGCGAAAAGGCTGCGAAATGGATGATGCCATCCGGCTGGATCTCGTTCAAACAGCGGCACAAGGCTGCACCGTCGAGGATATCGCCTTCGTACAACGGCCCCCATTGCACCAAATCGCGGTGACCGGTGGAGAGGTTGTCGTAGACGCAAACCCTGTGCCCGGCGCGGGCCAGCGCCTTGCAGGTATTGCTGCCAATATAGCCGGCTCCTCCTATAACCAGAATGTTCATTTTTCTATTCTCCTTTTTTGCGGGATGGATGGCGCAAAGGACCACCTCATAATCGCCATGAACAGAAAAGCGGCATCATCTGCGCCCAATGTATCAAAAAGGCGCGCGGTATATGGCAAAAAATTCAGGCGCTGGAAAATTTCTTTCCCAACAGGGTGGCAAAAAAATGGCCGGCGCAAAGGCTTTTCCCTTTGGCCGGCCGTTTTTCAGCGTGATTTCTCAAGCATTTTACATTTTAGAAACTGGCTATCTCATCCTGAGAGAGAATCTTGATTCCCCAGGTGCCCAGCGCGTTTTCCGCCGCACGGGCATCGCCCACGCGAAAGATCATGCAGGCGCGGTGAATATTCCGCCCCCCCAGGAAGGCGTACATATATTCCACGTTGATGTTGGCGCCGGCAAGCACGCGCAGCACCTTGTCCAATCCACCGGGTTCGTCCGGAATCAGCACACCGACGACATCCGTCAGGATGCTGATGAAATTTTTGTCCTTCAGCACGGTGGAGGCGGTGTAGACGTCATCCACAATAAGGCGCACGATACCGAAATCCTTGGTCTCCGCCAAAGAAAGCGCCCGCATGTCGATCTTGTTCTCCGCAAGCACGCCGGTCATCTTCAGCAGCGTGCCAGGTTTGTTTTCAAGAAAAACCGAAATCTGCTTGATTGCCATGAGCACCTCCCTTGAAGTTAGATTTTGCGTTTGTCGACAACGCGGACCGCCTTGCCTTCGCTGCGGGCAATGGTCTTGGGCTCCACCAGCGTGACCTTGGCGGCCAGTCCCAGCATGGAGCGCAAACCACCCACCAGAGCCTCCTGGCGCTGGCTGATTTCACCCAGATTGTCGGTGAACATCTCGGGCGTCATCTCCACCTGGATATCCAGCGTATCGGTGTTGTGCACGCGATCGACAACAATCTGGTAGTTCGCCGCATAGCCGTGATTCAGAAGCACGGTTTCGATCTGCGACGGGAAGACATTCACTCCGCGGATGATCAGCATGTCGTCGGTACGGCCGCGCGGCTTGGTCATCTTCACGTGGGTACGGCCACAGGGACAGGGCTCGCGGGTCAGGGTGGTAATGTCGCGGGTGCGGTAGCGCAGGAGCGGGAAGGCGGTTTTGGTGATGGAGGAAAAGACCAGCTCGCCCTGGGTTCCCTCGGGAAGTACCTCGCCGGTATCGGGATCGATAATCTCGGCGATGAAATGATCCTCGTTGATATGCATGCCGCTCTGCGCCGAGCACTCAAAGGCCACGCCCGGCCCGGAGATTTCCGTCAATCCGTAGATGTCATAGGCTTTGATGCCCATCGTGGCCTCGATGTCGCGCCGCATTTCCTCGCTCCAGGCCTCGGCGCCGAAAATACCGGCCTTCAGCGGAATATCGTCCGGCCCCAGGCCCATGCTCTTCATTGTTTCGCCGATATAGGCCGCATAGGAGGGCGTGCAGCAGAGAATCGTCGCGGACAGATCACGAATGAACATGATCTGGCGCTCGGTGTTGCCGGAGGAAGTGGGAATAGTCAGGCAGCCAACCTTGTGGCTGCCGCCGTTCAGGCCGGGGCCGCCGGTAAAGAGACCATAACCGTAGGAAACCTGACAGACATCCTTTTTGGTGCCGCCCACAGCGCAGATGGCCCGGGCGCAGCAGTCCTCCCAGATATCAATATCGGCCTGGGTGTAAAACGCCACCACCCGTTTGCCGGTCGTGCCAGAAGTGGACTGGATGCGCACGCAGTCTTCCAGCGGCGTGGCCAGCAGGCCATACGGGTAGGCCTCGCGCAGATCCGCCTTGGAGAGGAAGGGCAGTTTGTGCAGATCGCCGGTGGATTTGATGTCTTCGGGCGTCAGCCCTTTTTCCTCCATCTTCTTGCGGTAATAGGGGACATTGTCCCACACGTGCCGCACCTGCCTGACCAGCCGTTCATCCTGCCAGGCCTTCAGCTGTTCCCGGGAAGCGGTTTCAATCTCTTTCTGATAGTACTGTT
Source organism: bacterium (assembly GCA_024696325.1). Lineage (GTDB taxonomy): Bacteria > Desulfobacterota > Desulfuromonadia > Desulfuromonadales > JAAYDE01 > RGIG7977. The sequence goes on from JAILGY010000181.1 coordinate 12,407, forward strand.
CCATAAAGCCCTTTCTCCTCCATGCATGCCCGCATGTTCAACAGGTTTAAAATCCTCACCGCAAAGGCCGCCCCTTTATCTCAAAGGCTTCCCTTCCTCTGCGTTAAAGAGGCGATTTTTGCGGAGCTTAGCATTTACTCCAGATATGGTGAAAAATCAAGAGACAAACGCATTTTCCCCGGACAGTCAAATCAGATCGGAAGAATGGGGCAATTTTTCCGGGGAGGATTCTGATCTGTCCGATGCAAAGCCCGGCACTTTGGGCCGATCAAGCTTGATCGCGTATCCAAAGATGTAGGTGCAGACCGGCACTCCCAGCAACAGTCCCCAGAAGCCGAAAAGCTTGCTGGCCAGAGTCAGGATGATGAGGATGATCACCGAATTGATGCGCATATAGGAACCGTAGACACGCGGATTCAGGATATAGCCCTCTATAAGGTGGATGATAATGATAAGCACCACCGCCATAAGCATGGTGTGCAAGCCCTTCGACTGCAGCGCCACCAGACAGATGGGAATGGAGCTGATAAACACGCCCACCACCGGAAAGAAGCTGAAGATGAACACAATGACCGCCAGAAAGGCCACATGCGTTCCCAGCCCCAGCATGCTGATGCCTATGGCTGTCAGGATGCTGTTGATGATGGCGATGATGAGCTGCGCTTCAAGAGCCCGGCCCAGCACCATTGAAAAATCCCGGATATTGCCGCCGACCGCCTGATAGATGAAACGCAGCCGCGTATCGGCAAGCGACTGTACATTGCGCCCCAGCGACGGCATATCCAGCACAATAAGAAAGGAGAAAAGCAACGAAAGCAAAAAATTGGTGGCAAAAGTCAAGATTTTGCCCCCCACGTTGCTCAGAGTGTCGACAATTCTGTTGATATTTTGAGCACCACCAGAGAGATCGCCTAAACCAAAAAGCTGCTGCAGAAATTTGGTGGTGGGTGAAGCGCGCAGAGCCCGTTCCTGAGGAGCTGGAGCAGAGATTTCCGGAGCGGGCGTTTTTTTCGCATGCGAACCCTTCGCCGGAACGGAAACTTTGGCCTTTTCCTCTTTCGGATCATCATCATCCGCCAAATAGGGGGAAAGCACCTGTTCCACCATCGGATACTTGTTGGCCAGACGGTAGATCTCCTCATCCATGCGGGAGATGTAATTTCCCAGCTGGTTGACAAAGATCTGTGTCTGATCCTTGACCCGCGGCACCAGAAAAATACCGACAGCTGTCATGACACAGATAAAAGCAAAAGCCACCACGATCACCCGGAGGCAACGATTCGGTATACAAAAGGCCAGACGGGCGCCCACTCTGGTCTGCAGATAGGCAAAGACAAAGGTTAAAAAAATGAGCAAAAAGAAAGAACGAAGCAGATAGAGCAATCCAGCGATCACCCCCCAGGCAAAGAGATTGGCGGCATGGGGCAGAATAGAATTCCAAGGCGGCGGAATTTTTTCGGACAGGTGACGGCGCATATTTCCTCCCGTTGGGGAAAAATGAAAACAGCTTCCTCCGGCAACACATACAGATGGAAATAATTACTTTAAAAAAATATCAAAGGCTTGTCGAGCCCCGTTTCCAAACCTTGTACCCTTCTCCAAGCTGGGCTACAATTTGGGCAGTCTCATCCCGGCAGCGCCGGACGGCCAGGCGCCATCCGGGAAACCATTCGCGGCTGTCAAGCCATCCCCCATTTCAAACAAGGAGAAACGTATGGCACAGAAAAATGAAATTTATAAATGCGGTATCTGCGGCAACATCGTTGAAATTCTCCACGCCGGAGGCGGCGGACTGGTGTGCTGCGGCCAACCCATGAACCTGATGCGTGAAAACACTGTGGATGCATCCCAGGAAAAGCATGTGCCGGTCATTACCAAAATTGACGGCGGGTACAAGGTAACGGTTGGAGCCGTTGCTCACCCGATGGAAGAAAAACACTTCATAGAGTGGATCGAGCTCATCGCCGACGGCGCGGTGTACCGCAAGGATCTGCAGCCCGGCGATGTCCCTGAAGCCATCTTCATGGTCACGGCCGCCAAGGTGGAAGCCCGCGAGCTGTGCAACCTGCACGGCCTGTGGAAAGCCGGAAACTAATCGGAGAAAAACCATGAGCGTCAAAGTGACCGTTTTGTGTGAAAACATGACCGGCCGTCTTGGCTACGGCGAGCACGGCTTTGCCGCGTTCATCGAAACACCCGCAGAAAATCTGCTGTTCGACACCGGTGGTGGCCGTCATCTGGCCGAAAACGCCGCCATCTTCAAAAAAGATCTGCGTTCGGTAAAGAAAATCGTGCTCAGCCATGGCCACGACGATCACGCGGGCGGACTGGCGCTGGCGCTGCGTTCCATCGGCGGCCCGGTCGACATATACGCCCACCCGGGCGCCTTTCAAAAACGCTGGCTGCTCGCGGAAAGCGGCAAACGCAGCTTCAAGGGAATCCCTTTTCGGCAGGAATACCTGGAAGCTTTGGGCGGACGTTTCATCTTTGACGACAAGCCCCGGGAAATCCTTGATGGCGTCTGGACCAGCGGAGAGGTTCCACGTACCACCGCGTTTGAGACCCCGGATCCCCGTCAGCAGATTCAGGAAAACGGCGTCTATGTCACGGATCCCTTCCGCGACGATCAGTCGCTGTTTATCGCCACCCCCAACGGCCTGATTATACTTTTCGGCTGCGCGCACGCCGGCATGATCAACATCATCCGCCACGCTCGCCAGGTCACCGGCGAAAACCGGCTGGCGGCGCTCATCGGCGGCACCCATCTCGGTTTCCTGGGGCAGGAACGGATGAAAGCTTCCATTGAAGAACTGCGTTCCTATTCGCCGCAATTCGTTGCCTGTTCGCACTGCACCGGGCTGGATGGCGCGTTTCTGTTGAAAAGCAACTTTGGTGAACAGTTTCAGTATGGCCGGGTAGGCTTCGAATACTGCGGCTGAAACAAAACAACAAACGGCCGGTTTCCGCAAAAGGGAAACCGGCCGGCAACAAACAATCCCCTAAAAAGACGGCTTTCAACCAACCGCAATTTTGTCCGCCTGGCCTATCAGTTCACGCGCAACCTTGCGTACCGCTTCGGTGGTCGGGCTGTCCTTGTGGGAAACAACGTAGGGCAAACCCGCATCACCCGAGGCAACGATCTCCGGATCGATGGGGATTTTTCCCAGGAAGTGGACTTCCATCTCCGACGCCATCCGCTCACCGCCGCCGCTGCTGAAAATGTCCACCGTCTTTCCGCAGTGCGGACAAACGAAGCCGCTCATATTCTCGATGACGCCCAATATCGGCAGCTTCATCTGGCGGCAGAACATCACCGATTTGCGCACATCGGACAGCGCCACCTCCTGCGGCGTGGTAACGATGACCGCGCGGGTGTTGTCGCCCAGAAGCTGGAGCAGTACCAGCGGTTCGTCACCCGTACCGGGCGGGCAGTCCACCACCAGATAATCCAGCTCGCCCCATTCCACATCGCGGATGAACTGCAGGATCATCCGGCTCTTCATCGGGCCACGCCAAATAACCGGATCGGTCTGTTTGGGCAGAAGAAAACCGATGGACATGACTTTTATGCCATGATGAACGATCGGCAGCATGGAATTGTCCGTCCCCATCGGACGCATGTTCTCCGCGCCCAGCATGGTGGGGATACTGGGACCGTGGATATCCACATCCAAAAGGCCCACCGTCTTGCCCTCCTCCGCCAATGCCAACGCCAGATTGACAGCGGTGGAGCTCTTGCCGACGCCGCCCTTACCCGACATGACCAACACCTTGTTCTTTATGCCGCACAGCCGCTGTTCTATCAGCAGGCGTTCCTGATACTGCTCGGGCGTTTCACCCGGTTTCGCATCCTTGGATGTGCAGGTTGCCTTTTTGGCGCAATTTTCACATGAACTGGACATTTTCTTTCTCCTGTTGACAATGTTCACTCCTTCAGGGAACGCACCCCAAAAGAGGCAAAAAGGTTAACGATTTGCTAAGCCCCGGAAGTCAGGCCAGATGCCGGATTCCCCATTCTTTCCCCAGCGACAGAATAGCACGGTTGACGTCCAGCAGCTTGGGCCGGGCGCCGAAACTTTCCATCAAACCGCCATCCAAGGCCGCATCCGAAAGTCCCAGATCGCCGCACGCGGCCAATACGCCCAGCATCGCGGTATTGAGCGCCTTGGGCGATCCGGCTTCGCGCGCCATCCGCTGCGCGGGCGCAAACACCATTCTGACATGAGCGGGAGCATCAAAGGCGCCGACGCTTTCATCCACCAGCACCAGGCCGCCTTCGCGCACATCACCGATAAAACGTTCCAGCGAAGGACGGTTGAAGGCTACCAGCACGTCAATCTGCTCGATGACCGGCGAACCGATGCGGTTGTCCGCCAAAATGACCGCGCAGTTGGAGGTGCCGCCGCGCTGCTCCGGCCCATAGGAGGGATACCAGGAAACATGACGGCCGGCGGCAACTCCGGCGCGCGCCACAATCAAACCAAAGCTCAGCACTCCCTGTCCGCCAAAACCGGCGATCTTCAGACGCACCGCGTTCCTGCCGGCAACATCGTCCACGGAGGGGGCAGCCGTGTTTTCCGCCCGCAAATCAAAGATTCGATCGAGTTCCTCTTTGGCGTACAGGCTTTGGGCACGGGCAATCGGTGTGGCAGCTTCGCTCCGATCGCGGAAATTGCCCAGCGGAAACTCCTTTTCCATCTGTTCGTTGACAAAGGCGGCGTTTTCCGTTGCGGACATCTTCAGGTTGGTGGGACACGGCGAAAGGATCTCGACAAAGGCGTAGCCCTTCTTGTCCCGCTGGATCTCCAGCGCCTTGCGGATCGCCTTGCGGGCCACCCTGATATGTGCGGTGTCGGAAACCGATACCCGTTCCACAAAGACCGGTGCATGGAGGGTGTTGATCAGTTCGCACATGTGAACGGGGTATCCGCACTCCTGCGGATCGCGGCCGTGGGGGGACGTGCTGGTCCTTTCCCCAATGAGCGTCGTGGGCGCCATCTGGCCGCCTGTCATGCCGTATACCGTGTTGTTGACGAAGAAAACAGCTATTTTCTCACCACGGTTGGCGGCGTGCAGCGTTTCCGCCATACCGATGGAGGCGAGATCGCCATCGCCCTGATAGGAGATGACCACCGCGTCATCCTGGGCGCGGGAAATGCCGGTGGAAACCGCCGGAGCACGGCCGTGGGCGCACTGCACATGGCCGGTATCGAAGTAGTAGTAGGCAAAGACCGCGCAACCCACCGGGCTGATAATCACGGCCCGATCCTGCAGGCCCAGATCGGCCAGCGCCTCGCCTATCAGTTTATGGATGACACCATGCCCGCAGCCCGGGCAGTAGTGGGTGGCGGTGGAGGCGGGACCTCCCTTGCGCGGAAAATCCCGATACAAGCCTTTTGTCTGACAAAGTACCTGTTCCATCTTCTTCACCGCTCCTTTCCGCACATTGTCCGGATCTTGTCCAGAACAGCCGATGGGGCGACCAGATTGCCGCCCATCCGGTTGACCAGCTCCACCGGGCAGCAGCAATCAATCGCCAGCCGGATATCGTCGATCATCTGGCCGTTGCTCATCTCCATCGAGATGAAACGCATGCCCGGCCGCTGCGCCAGCTCCCGCAGACGAACCTTCGGAAAGGGGAACAGCGTCTTCGGCCTCAGCAATCCCACCTTGAAACCCTCCGCACGTGCCGTATCCACCACGCTGTGCGCGATGCGCGCGCTAATGCCGTAGGCGACAATCGCAAGTTCCGCATCTTCCAGCATATACTCGTCAAACAACACTTCCTGGCTCTCGATCAGGGCGTATTTTTCCTGCAGACGGACGTTGAGCGCCTCCATCTGGTTAAAGTCCAGCATGATGGAGGAAATGCAATTGGCACGGGTAGCAGCTGTTCCGGCCACCGCCCAGCTCTCGTCAATAACGGGCGCAACCGCCTCTTCCGGGAATTGCAGGGGTTCATACATCTGTCCCAGCACCCCGTCGGCCAGCACATAGACCGGCGTCCGGTAACGCTGCGCCAGATCGAAGGCCTTGCGGGTCAAATCGCACATCTCCTGCACGGAATCAGGCGCCAGCACGATGCAGCGGTAGTTGCCATGGCCGCCGCCTTTCACCACCTGAAAGTAGTCGCCCTGCTCCGGGCCAATATTCCCCAGGCCAGGTCCGGCCCGCACCACATCGACAATCACCGCCGGCAGCTCCGAACCGGCCAGATAGGAAACTCCTTCCTGCTTCAGGCTGATTCCCGGGCCGGAGGACGCTGTCATCACCCGGCGTCCGGTAGAAGCGGCGCCATACACCATATTGATGGCCGCCACTTCCGATTCCGCCTGCACAAAGCGGCGGCCGGCACGGGGAAAATATTCGGAAGCCTCCTGCAACACCTCGCTGGCGGGAGTGATGGGGTAGCCAAAGTAGCAGTCGCACCCCGCATACAGCGCGCCTATCACCACCGCCGCGTTACCTTTCACCAAACGCATTGCCATATCTTATTCCTCTGTTCTTCTCCCATGTTCGACAAGAATCGCCCTCTCCGATTGCAAAAAGGCTTTTCCTTTCAATCCTCCGTCCGTTTGCACACTTCAATCGCCGCCGGTTCCGGACAGGTGTAAAAGCAGTTGCAGCAACCGCAACAGCCTTCCCCGGCATACAACGCAAACGTGTAGCCACGCGCGTTGAGTTCCTCGCCCATGCGCAGAACCTTTTTGGGGCAAGCCGCAATGCAGCGCCCGCAGGCCTTGCATTCCAGCGGATTGATAACCGGATAAAAAAGCGTTGTCTTGTTTTCTGTCGTCTCCATAGCGTCCGCAATTCCCGCCTGTCCCGGTTTCCGCCGGACAGGGCATCTCTTTCTCATTAATAATGGACAAGGGAGCGCGAAAGCCTCCGCGCTCCCTCATTCCCTCAAACACGTTCCCTTTTTTTCCCCTATGCCGTCTACTTTCCCTCGCGATCGCGCTCACGAATCTCCACTCGCCGGATCTTTCCGGAGATGGTCTTCGGCAGTTCCTCCACAAACTCGATAGCGCGCGGATACTTGTACGGCGCGGTTACATTCTTGACATGGTTCTGCAGTTCCTTCTTCAGCGACTCGCTCGGCGTATAGCCGCTGGTCAGCACGATCGTCGCCTTGACGATCTGCCCGCGATCCGGATCCGGCACACCGGTAATCGCGCATTCCAGCACCGCCGGATGTTCGATCAGTGCGCTTTCCACCTCGAAGGGGCCGATACGATAGCCGGAGCTTTTGATAATATCATCAGCCCGTCCTACAAACCAGTAATAACCATCCTCGTCGCGCCATGCAATATCGCCGGTATGATAAAAACCGTCCTCGGCGGTTACTTCCGCCATCGAAGCCCCTTTGTAGAAGCCTGCGAACAGGCCCAACGGCTTGTGTTCGCCCACCGCGATGACGATCTCGCCCTCCTCGCCATCCTCGCAGAGCTGGCCCTGCGCGTTGAGCAGCTTGACATCGTAGAGCGGCGAGGGCTGACCGGTGGAGCCAGGACGCGGCGTTATCCAGAGCGGATTGAACAGTTGCAGCGCCGTTTCCGTCTGGCCAAAGCCTTCACGCAGCCCCAGGCCCGTAAACTGCTTGAAGCGGTTGTAGACTTCCGGATCCAGCGATTCGCCGGCCACCGTGCAGTTCTGCAGCATGCTGAAATCGTACTGGGCCAGGTCCTTCTTGATCAGGAAACGGTAGACCGTGGGCGGTGCGCAAAAGGTGGTAACGCCGTAGCGGGCGCACATAGCCGCCATGCTGGGCGCGGAGAACTTGTCGTAATCGTAGACAAAGACCGCGCTGCCACAGATCCACTGGCCATAGATCTTGCCCCACAGCACCTTGCCCCAACCGGTATCCGCGACCGTGTAGTGCAGACCATCGTCGATGCAGCGCTGCCAGTACTTGGCGGTTACAATATGCGCCAGCGGATAGAGAAAGTCATGCTGCACCATCTTGGGATAGCTGCTGGTGCCGGATGAGAACAACGCCAGAGAAATGTCCTCGCTGCGCGTATTCGCCTCGCCGACGGGGCGGGTGAAGTCGGGAGAGATTTTCTCCATTTCCTCTTCCAGGGAAAGCCAGCCAGGACGTGTGCCATTCTGCAGCACCTTCAGCGGTTTTTCAACCTCGACCTTTCCTTCCGCATCCTCCACATGATCGGGCAACTGCGCCCAGTTGCTCGCGACAATCATGCGGATATCGCCCTTGTCGATGCGGTAGACCAGATCCTTGCTGGTCAGCATGTGGGTTGCGGGCGTGGTGATGGCGCCGATCTTGTGCAGCCCCAGCAGACAGTACCAGAAGCTGTAATGCCCCCGGAGAATCAGCATGACGTGATCCCCCTTGCGGATTCCCCGGGACAGGAAGAAGTTGGCCGCCTTGTCGCTCAAATACTTCAGATCGCCAAAGGTCAGCGTCCTTTCGTGGCCGTGATCGTCCACCCAGATCAGGGCGCGCTTTTCAGGCTGCTCGGTGGCGTAAACATCCACCACGTCATAGGCGAAGTTGAAATTCTCCGGAACAGAGATAGAAAAATTTTTATAGAAATCCTCATAGGAATCGAATTCTGTACGATGAACAAATCTTTCCAGCAAATTGGCCATGATTTTTTACTCCTTGAACGCCAAAAAATATTTTCCCGCCTGCCACATGGGTACTTCCCCAAAGAAGACATCCCTCCGGATTTTTCCGGCAGAAACGGCGCATTCACTGCACCCCAGCGACACATTTTAATAAATACAGCAACCGTTTTTATATGGAAAAAATTTCCGGGAACCCCGAAAGGGAAAGCCTTGCCGTAAACGGTTCTCAACACGCCCACCAGGCTTTTCAGGATTCCCTACATAATAATGGCGAGAAATTTGGCCGGGCGATCGTCAAGGGTTGCCATGGCGTGGGGGTAACTGGAGTCGAAAAAGATGCTGTCACCCTCTTCCAGAATGATTTCACGATTGTTGATAAGAACCTTCAACGAGCCTTCCAGCAGGTAGTTGAATTCCTGGCCGGGATGCGCATTGGGGGAAAGTGGTGTGCCCACCGGTTTGGGCTCCACTGTCACCAAAAACAGCTCCGCCTTCTTGCCGGCGAAATTGTTGGCCAGGTTCTGGTAGCGGTACTGGGAGCGGCGCTCCACATGCACGCCTTCACCCTTGCGGGTTACGGAATAGATGCGCATCCGCGGGGCATCCCCGGTAAGCAGCAGCGCCATGTCCACATTCAGCTGCTGGGCAATGCCGTAGAGAATGCTCGCCGGAATATCCGCCTCGCCCTGCTCGTAACTCAGGTACACATCATGCGGCACATCGACCAGCTGGGCCATCCGGGCTGCCGATATCTCCGACAACTCACGCATTTCCCGTACACGTGCGGCTATTTCTCTGATTTTTTCGTTCATCGTTCCTCTTCCTTTTTATGGGGAAAAGCCCGGAACCATTTCCGGACAAAAGACGATTTCTCGCCTTTTAAAATTTTTCGCTTTTAAACGATTTCCGGTCAGATTAAAAGAGAATTTTATTTGAAAATTGTTTTTTCAGAGCGATATTTCTTCGAAAAGGATGCACTGAGCCCATGTCCATGCCCGCCATTGTGCTTCACGTCTGTTGCGCGCCCTGCGCCTCGGCCTGCCTGGAACGGCTGGCGCTGGAAGGTTTTCGAGCCGTGCTGTTCTTCTCCAACGCCAATATCGCCCCGCGGGCGGAACGCGATCACCGCCTGCACGAAGTGTTCAGACTCGCCAAGCTCTCCAACTCCCGGCTGGAAGTGGACGATATCGGGCATGAAACCTGGCTTGAACATGTCGCGGGGCTGGAGAACGCGCCGGAAGGCGGCGAACGCTGCCGGCGCTGCTTCGCCTTCAATCTGGAACGCACGCGGCGGCTGGCCGAAGATCTTGGTCTTCCCTTCACCACATCGCTGACCGTCAGTCCCCACAAGTCAAGCCCCCGAATCTTCGAAGTCGGCGGCGTTTTTCCCGGATTTCAGCCGTGGAACTTCAAGAAGCGCGACGGTTTCAAGCGCAGCCTGGAGCTCAGCCGCCATTTCGGTTTCTACAGGCAAAACTACTGTGGATGCGAATTTTCCCGAAGAGAATGAAAAAGAAGCTCTTTTCCAAACCGCGGCGCAGATTGCCCGCTTTCATGTTTTGGCTGTACAGTTCCCCAAAATCACTATAAAAACTTGAAGTTCCATAAAGCATGTACCCGTTTTCGAGGAAAAACCCATGAGCGCCATACCGTTAAAAAATCTCCGCAATATCGGCATCATCTCCCATATTGACGCCGGCAAGACCACCGTTTCGGAACGCATTCTCTTTTACAGCGGCAAGATCCACAAGATCGGCGAAGTTCATGAAGGCGCGGCCACCATGGACTGGATGGTTCAGGAACAGGAGCGCGGCATCACCATCACCGCCAGCAACACCACCTGCCAGTGGGGCGACTGCCAGATCAATCTCATCGACACGCCCGGGCATATCGATTTCACTATCGAAGTGGAACGTTCCCTGCGCGTTCTGGACGGAGCCGTGGCCATTTTCAGCGCGGTGGAAGGCGTGCAGCCGCAAACCGAATCGGTCTGGCGGCAGGCCAACCGTTATCAGGTGCCACGTATCTGCTTCATCAACAAGATGGACCGCGTAGGCGCCAATCACGAGGCGGTTTTGAGCCAGATGCGCGAACGTCTCGCCGCCCGTCCGGTGCTCATGCAACTGCCCCTGGGCGCGGAAAGCTCCTTCAGCGGCGTTCTCGATCCACTTGCCGGCCAGATGCTCACCTTCCCCGAGTCGGAAAACATGCCGGCCACCAGCCCCATCGCCCCGGAATACGCCGAGGCCGCGCAAAGCGCTCGTGAGGCCATTCTGGAGGCCGCCGCCGATTACGACGACTCCATCCTCGACGATTTCCTGGAAGGCAACACGGTGGAACCGGAGCGAGTGTACGCGGCGATTCGGAAGGGCGTGCTTGCCGGCGAACTTTTCCCGGTGTTTCTGGGTGCCGCCTTGCGCAACAAGGGAATCCAGCCGCTGATGGACGCCGTTGCCCGCTATCTGCCCTCACCGCTGGACATGCCGCCAACGCCCGCATTCAATCCCAAAACCGGCGTTCAGGAAAGCCTGCCCTGCGATCCGCGCGGGCCGCTCTGCGCGATGGCTTTCAAGGTTTTCGCCGACGAGGGCCGCAAGCTCACCTATTTGCGCATCTACTCCGGCACTCTGCATGCCGGCGATACCATCCTCAACGCCACCCGCAACCAGCAGGAAAAGATTTCCCGCATGTTCCGGATGCACTCGCACAAACGCGACCGCATCGAAACCGCAAGCACCGGCGACATCGTCACCGCAGCAGGCCTCAAGGGCGCACTGACCGGAGACACCTTTTGCGCCGTCGATCACCCGCTCATTTTGTCCGGACTCGATGTCCCCGAGCCGGTGGTCTCGCTGGCGGTGGAAAGCCGTAGCGTGGAAGATCGGGAAAAGCTGCTGCCCACACTGGAAAAACTGCTGTGGGAAGATCCTACCTTCAAGGTACGCGAAGACCGCGATACCGGCCAGACCATCCTGAGCGGCATGGGCGAACTGCACCTGGAGGTAATTACCCGGCGCCTGGCGGATGACTTCGGGCTCAATGTCAAGACCGGACGGCCGCAGGTGGTTTACCGGGAAACGATCCGCAAGGAGGTGGAGCATCACGAGGTATTTGAAATTGAAACCGAAGGAAAGATGCAACGCGGCGAGCTCCGCTTCACGCTGACGCCGCTCGAACGCGGTGCCGGCGTCCAGATAACGCTTGATGACGAAAATCCAGCCATCCAGCTGCCACCGGAGCTGCGCACGGCGCTGCGGGAGGCGCTGGAACAGAGCTGCCGCACCGGCATCCGTTCCGGCTATCCCATCACCGACGTGCGGGTAACGGTCGCGGAAGCTCCCTTCACCCCCGGCGTTACCACGATGATGGGCGTTTGCGCCGCCGCCCAGAAAGGTTTCATCACCGCCGCCCAAAGCGCCGATCCGACCCTTCTGGAACCCATCATGGCGCTGGAAATTTCCACGCCTTCCGAATTTTCCGGCAAAGTGCTCACCTTCCTGCGCCAGAAACGGGGGCGTATCACCGGCATGGAATCCCGCGGAGACATGGAGATCCTGCGCGCCGCAGCGCCATTGGCACAGATGTTCGGTTTCATGACGGAGCTGCGCAGCGCCACCAAGGGCCGGGGCTCATTCACCATGGAATTTTCCCATTTCGATCAGGCCCCGAAAGAGGATCTGGAACGTTTTGGGTTCATTACCGGTTAAAAACGTCGGCCGCATAAAAACAAACAGCGTCCTTTTTCCGAAAAAGGACGCTGTTTGTGATCCATTCCCAATCCCGGTTGTCCCAGACAGTCTTTCCTGCAAGAGGAAAAGTTGGTTCAGCTCAGCTCCACTACCGTCTTGCAGGCAGGACATTTGGCCCTGCGGCCGGACATTTCGCGCGTATACACCAGCTTGCTGCCACACGACGGGCACTGCGTTGAAAGCTGCCCGTTCGCATCCATCACCGCAACTGTCGTACCGGAACGCTCCTCCGGAGCAGAGGGCAACGAACGCGCAGCCATTTCCAGCTTGTCCAGACGCGACTCAAAAGCCTCAAGCCGCAGCATTTCCTGTTCCTCCGCCCTCGATACTCCGCAAGTGCTCAACTGGCGTTTCAACGCATCAACCTGCCTGGCAAGTCCCGAACATTTTCCCATGACGGCAAACACCAGCAACAGAGCCAGCGCCCCCAAAACCGCTCCGCCAACCGGCAAATATGCCATCACGTCGTTTATGTCCATTTCTCCTCCCTTAAACAAAAAGCTTCCATCTCAACACCTTCTCCTGCTCCTCGTCATTTTGGTCAAAAGTTACAACGGTTTTTCCGCAACCATCATGTATACCGGATTCATTGCCTCAAAAGCCGCGTAATCGCTGGCCGGATTGGTTCGCGCGATATTCACGGCGGTAATCTCCAGCGGATGTCCGGCACGTTCAAAAAAGTCACGCACCGCCGTTACAGTATCCAACGTCACAGCATTGATCACCACCCGTCCTCCGGGACAGAGCCGCGCATCGACGACCTCCAGAACTTCCGCCAGATTGCCGCCGGTTCCCCCCATGAAGACCCGATCCGGATCCGGAAGTCCGTCCAGACACTCGGGAGCCTCACCTTCCACCACGATCACCCGTCGGGAGTTCATGCGTCCAAGATTGTCGCGCAACACCGCTACCCGAGCGGCATCCCGTTCCACGGCAAAGATCCGCCCACTCGGGATCAGGTTGTCCGCCTCAATGCTGACCGAGCCCGAACCTGCACCGATATCCCACATCGTCACTCCGCGCCGCAAGCGCAGTTTCGCCAGGCTCAGCACCCGGATTTCCTCCTGGGTCATAATCCGGCGCGGCAAATTGAACTCCTCATCCGGAATTCCTAGAACCGGACGAAAGATCCCCTCATCCTTTTCATACTCCCGAATCAGGACAAGCAGGTTGAGATCACCTGCCACCATATCGCGCAAGCCCCGAATATCCGTGGCGACGATTCTTTCCCGATCCGATCCCAGATTCTCGCACAACCAGACACGGTAGCCTTCCCGCCCCCGGGAGAGCAGCTCGGCGGCCAGCCGCTGCGGCGTATTGATCCGATCGGTGAGAATGGCCACCTTGTCCGCAGCAATAATCCGGTCGATATCCTGCCGCAGATCCCGACCCAGCAACGAGACAAAAGCCGCATCGTCCCACGGCACCTTAAGTTTGGCAAACGCGTACTGCACCGAACTGATATTGGGGAGAAACTCCAGCCGCGCCTCCGGCAGGTTGCGCAGCAGGGAACGCCCGCTGCCAAAAAAGAGCGGATCTCCCGACGAAAGCACCACAACCCGTTGCGTGGTCTCGTGCAAAAAGGTCATGATCTCCGTCGGACTGTCTTTGAAGGCAATTTTTTCTCCGGGAAAATCCGGAAACAAGGCCAGATGTGCCGGACGCCCCGCCAGAACCTCGGCCTGCCGTACCGCCTCCAGCGCCTGACCACTAAAACCTTCCTGCCCCTGCACTCCGGCCCCTACCACCACTATCGCCGCCATCGTTTCCCTCCCAATGGATCTTATGCTTTCAAATATCGGTTTCCGTCCATCGCTCCGCTTGAACCCGGTTACAATCAGACCGGCATGATAACGTATCCCGTTCCGGGGAAGAAGAGCGAAAATGGAAGTATCCTGTTCCGTCCTGCCGCCTGGCAAGCATGTGAGGAGTCCGGCTACTCCTTCTGCACGATCAGGCGCCCCGCGGGATGGGCATACCGCTCGTCGACCTTGCCCTCCAGTGCGGTTTGCAGGTAGTTGGTCAGCGCGTCCACATCGATGTAGCCAATGCTCCGGTAGGCCTGCCGGGCATCCGGTCCAACAAGCCCTCCGTAGGCATCGCCGCCATTACCGACAAACTCGGCCGTCACAATGTTGTAGAGCGCATCGGGCATGAAAGGCCGGCCCGCCACCTCGTCAATGGTAACCCGGCTTCCCGGATGAAGTGGCGCATAAAAAATCGACTGTTCATAGCGCTCCCCCTTTTCGTAGGGAACTTTAACATTCACCCGGTACTTTATCCCCGCCACCTGCGGCAGCGAGCCCATTGCGTCCGGTAGCGCGCTGGTGGCCGCTTCCAGAATCTCCAGCAGTTTGGCGCCGGTGATCTTCATCACGTACAGCTGATCGTTGTACGGAAACACACCGTGCAACTGCCCGCGCGTAATGTCGCCCGCCGGAATGGAATCGCGGATGCTCCCCCCATTTACAATGGCCGCATGCACCGTCTCGCCGGTAAGCGCCTGCGCCTGAATCGCCTGCCACAAAAAGGCATCGGCGCAGAAATTCGCCAGATTGGTCTCCTGAGTACGCACACCGGGATCGCGTTGGCCATCAAGCATGAAGTCGGTTTTGCCCACCTTGGCAGCAAAGTAATTTGTGATTTCCGCCGCCGCCTCATCGACAAGCTGTTTGACCAACGGATCCTCCCGCTGCCAGACGCCATAGGCAAGCGGCATGCTGCGCCACTGCCCGTTCTCGTGGCGAAGCTGACCAATGTTGTTGGTATGGCAGCCGGTTTCCACCAGCAACGCGCCATGGATCCGGCGATCCTTTACCTTGTGATCATGGCCGTCGATGAAAATGTCGATACCCTCGACATGCTGCAGCACATCGTCGGAGCGGCTGCCCGCACAGGACGCCTCGCTGCCCAGATGCCCCAGGACGATGATCAATTCGCAGCCAGCCTTTTTGAGCTGGTTTACCTGCTCCTGAGCCAGTTTCCAGAGCGCCTCATCGCCTATGAAAGTCAGGCCCGCGACATTCTTGGGATTGGTGCTCACGACAGTTTCCGGCGTGGTCAGGCCCAGGATGCCAATCTTGATGCCGTTCTTTTCAAGAATGACATGGGACGGTATCAAATTCCTGCCGGTCGCCTCCACCACGATATTGGCCGAAACGACCGGATAGTTCGCCTCAAGGATACGTTGCTCCAGCACCTCCTGCCCATAGTCGAACTCGTGGTTGCCCAAAGTTGCCGCATCGTAGCCGGCAGCGTTCATGAAACGTATCGCGGTGCGTCCCTTGCTGAAGTTGACCAGATTATTGTCCTGGATGGCGTCTCCCGCATCCAGCAGCAAAACGGCATATCCCCTGCGTTCCAGATCCTTTTTCAATGCGGCAATCGCCGCCATGCCGTTCACACCCTCTTCCCGCCGATCGTAACCATGGGTATCATTGGTGTGCAAAATGATCAGCCGCGAAAAATCCGCTGCCCAACTCGCGGCGGTAAAACTTGCCGCAGCAAGAACTGCGCATGCCAAAGCCAGAAAATGCTTCATGCTTCTTTCCCCTTCTCTTTTCTTCGCCTCATGCCCTTATTTTTATAAAACCGCTTTGTGCCTTTTCCAAAGACTTTATGGATAAGAGACGGTTTGCTATAGTGTACAAAAAACCACGGGAACATTCGCCATGAACAATTCTCCCCCAACCACCCTGGACGAAAGCATCTCGGAGCCTTCCCCTCTTGTCATCCCGCGTGCGCAGCATCCCATCTCGCGCCGCCTGATCGATGAAGACGCGCTGAAAATTCTCTATCGTCTTCACCGCCATGGCTACCGGGCCTTTCTGGTTGGCGGTTGTGTACGGGATCTGCTGCTGGGACGCCCTCCCAAAGACTTCGATATCGGGACGAATGCCACTCCTTCGCAGATTAAACGGCTGTTTTCCAACTGTTTTCTGGTTGGCAGGCGTTTTCGCCTGGCACATATCCACTGCGCCAACGGAAAAATCATTGAAGTTGCCACCTTCCGCCGTCAGCCCCGCCCGGAAGAAATTCCCGCGGAGCCGACCCAACTGTTCCGATTTGTGGAAAACGTGTTCGGTACCCCCGCGGAAGACGCCTTTCGCCGTGATTTTACCATCAATGCGCTGTTCTATGATATCGCCACCTTTGCCGTTCTTGACTATACCGGCGGCATCGCCGATTTGCACAGCCGGACCCTGAAAGTGATCGGCCAGCCGGAAATCCGTTTCCGGGAAGATCCGGTCCGAATGCTGCGCGCCATTGAATTGGCCAAACGGCTTGACTTCACCATGGATGACAAACTGATCCGGGGCCTGCACACCTGTGCAGCATTTATCGCGGACGCGGCTCCAGCCCGCATTCGTGACCGGCTCTTTGAGCTTGCGCAGCGCGGCGTTCTGGGAACAATCCTGCGGGAAGCTGCAGCTTTTGGGATGCTCGCGCCGCTTTTGGCCGGCTACCAGGGTCATGAGGCGACGTTCGCCCTGCTGGAGCGGCTGGATGAACGAAGCGCCGCAGGTGTTCCCACCGAGGAACCGATGCTTCTGGCAGCGCTTTTTCTGGAACGTTTTCTGGCCGAAAGCCCTCCGCATAACGGCGTGGTCAACGCACTCAAAATCACAAACGAACTCTTGCAGCCCCATTGCCAGTACTTTCGCATCGCGCATGGCATTCGTCATCAGGCCCAGGAAATTCTGGTTACCGTCGGACGCCTGCTGCGAGGCCCGGGCGCGCGCGGCACGCGGCGTCTTCTTCTGCATCCATTTTTCGCCCCGGCGCTCGAACTTCTTTCACTGTGGAGCCTCGATCATACCGATCTCGAGACGCTGATCCGGTCATGGCGAAGCGCCCCCCTTTCCGGCGGAAAAAGCATGCAGGAGAATGCTCCCCAACAATCTCCGAAACGATCCGGCCGGCCCCGTCGGCGCCGCAGAAACCGCCGGAAAGCTCCCGGCGCATGTTCCACCCCTGCCTTGCCACCCCCTTCAAGGAGTCCAGAATCATGAAGACCTATCAACTGACCATCACCACCAGCCAGCACATCCAGACCATGGCCCAGACCACTGCCATTCTCGCCCGTGAAAAGATCAACATCCGGGCAGTCAGTTTCTCCAGCCATCCCCCCCAGGCTACCATCAACCTGCTGGTCGACAATCTCAAACAGGCCGAAACGGCGCTGTCCGAGGCCGGCATTCCGGTGGAACGCCGGGAAGTTCTGGCGGTGCTGACCAAAGATCAGCCCGGCGGACTGGACAAACTTATGCGGATTCTGGAACGCGAGCGGATCGTCATCAAAAGTGCCTGCGGTTTCGCTGCGGAGAGCCGCATTGATGCCGTCTTCGTCATGGAAGTCGACGAACCGGAAAAGGTCCGGGCCCTGCTGAAAAGGGAAAAATTCCTGTTGCTCTCCGTGGAGTCGCTGTGCGAAATCGAGCCGGTGCATTATTGCTGAAAAAAACGACTGCCCAAGCACTTGCAAGAATGCCTGCAATTCAACTATGTATTGAATTGCTCAAAGTTCCTTTTTTGTTTGCTTCCCTTCCCGAAAAAACGGAGCTCCGGCGGCGGGTGACAAGCGTTAAAAGGAAGAACATTTTCATCAATTCGCCGGAGGAAACCGGCATTTATCAATAGATGAACAAGGAGAACCGGTCATGGCCCAGCCCCCCTTTCCGCGTCCCAGCGACATTATCACAGATCTCGATGCTTGCACTCTCGAGGAGGCTATCGTCGAAATCCTGCAAAAAACCGTGGGGAGGGATCCGGAACTGAACGTGGACGAAATCGTCCGGACAGTGCTGGCGCGCGAACATATGCACAGCACCGTCCTGGACAACGGTGTCGCCCTGCCGCACGCGCACTGCCCGGCCATCGGATGGCCGCAGGTTCTGATAGGACGTTCCCGAAAAGGTCTTTCCTCTCCGCAGGAAAAAACACCTGTTCATCTCGTCTTCCTGCTCCTCGGCAACAGCGCCTCCACCTTCCAGATACTGGCCCAGATACGGCCGGCACTTGACAATGCGGCAACACGTGAGGCGCTGATGGAGGCGGAAACCGCCGCCCAGATGCTGAAACTGCTGGAGCAGCATCCGGCGGACAAGAAACCGGAAAGCCAGGAAGAGCCGTCTGGCAGCCAGCCGGAAAGTTTGTGGAAACGCCTGCTTGCCAATCCGGTTATTGGCGACTTCGTCTTTTTCCTCAGGCAGCTTGCCATCACCGTCACACTCTCCAAAAAGCTGCTGCTTATCGCCATTTCATCGGGAATTGTCGGCGGCGTGGGCGCCATTATGTTCAACTTCTGCATCGACTCCAGCATGCACATCTTTGAAGGGCTGGCCGGCATCATGCCGCACCCCTGGCTGGTCGCACTGGTACCAGCACTGGGCGGCGTGCTGTGCGGACTTATCAAACAGTACGGAGGGCTTCCCTTTGACGTACCCTGCGCCACCGACGGCTACGTCGAGTGCGTACAGCACGACGGGAAGGTGAAACCCAAAACCCCGTTTCTGTTGATCCTTGCGGCATCCATTACCATCGGTTCCGGCGGCAGTTGCGGACGCGAATGCCCCACCGCCTATATCGGTTCGGGCCTGGGCGCCATCGCCACACGCTGCTTGCAGTTCCTGCGGCTGGACAAGCTGCTGGGCGTCAAACTGGGACGGCGCGACTTCCGGCTGTTGGCCATCTGCGGCGCTTCCGCAGGCCTGGCCGCCATTTTCCGGGCTCCCATCGGCGGCGCGATCTTCGTCTGTGAAGTGCTGTACGAACACGGCATGGAGGTAAAAAGCATCATTCCCGCCATCTTCTCCGGTGCCATTTCCTATATTGTGTTTTCATCGGTGTACGGCTTTGAGGCGCTTTATCAAATGGATGCGGTCTGGCAATTCGGCGTGCACAACCTGATCTTCGCCATCTCCGCCGGCATCGCCAGCGCCGCGGTTGGCTGGTTCTACGTCCGTTTCTTCTACAAGATCTTCCATATCGCCCGGGCATCAACGCTCCCGGACTGGACGAAACCGGCCATTGGCGGACTGTTGCAGGGAATGATGGTGGTCTTCGTCGCCAAAGAACTGTGGGGACTGGGCTACAGCGGCATCCAGGAAGCGGTTAACGGCCATTTCGGCATGTGGACACTTCTTCTGCTCTGCTTCGGCAAAATCATCAGCACAGCCTTTACCGTGGCCAGCGGCGGCAGCGGCGGCGTACTGGCTCCCAGTCTGTTCATCGGCGCCATGCTGGGCGGATTTTTGGGCAAGGTGTTCGAACTGTGGGTTCCAAGCGGAACACCGGCGGGTGTCTATGTGGTCATCGGCATGGCCGCGCTCTTTTCCGCCGTGGGCAAGGTGCCGCTTTCCCTGCCGATTCTGCTCATGGAGGCAACCCGCAACTTCAGCGTAATTTTGCCGGTTTTCGTCGGCAGTGCCGTCGGCTACGCGCTTTCCGGTCCCTTCAAGATCTATGAAAGCCAGGAGCCCTATCCGCAGGCTGCCATGGGCGGCGGTTTCAACGCCCTTGGCGAGACCGAAGGCGATCTGCTGGCGCCCTACCCGGTCTCCGCCGCCATGGTGCGCACTCTGGACGTTATTGACGAGGAAACGCCCATTTCCGGCATCTTGAAAAAATTTACGGAAAGCGACCATCTTTTCTTCCCGGTCCGCAGCACGGACGGTCACTACTGTGGCACCATCGCGCTGGAGCAAATACGGCCCCTGCTCGTGGACCAGGAGGCGGATCACTTCCTTGTCGCCCGGGATGTGGCAGACACCGGTTATCCCACAGTCAGCGCGAACGAGAGTCTGGGAGAGGTCTTGCAATTTTTCCAGCAGGAGGGCGTACGCTATCTGCCGGTCGTGGATAACGACAATCTGCTGGTAGGACTTCTGGACAAGCGGGAAGTGCAACGGCTGCTCAAGCGGCAGATCCTGCAGCGGACCGCCGGCGTGGAATACATGGGCACATCTCCCTGGAAAACCGGAGTGGAAGACAAGTAGCCACCGGAAACTTACCGGCGATATTTCCACTCTGCGGCCGGCACATGCCAGTGAATGAAGTTGTGCATGATGCCCGAAGGCGAAGGCTCTATGCCGCGAAACCGCGCCGCTACCACCGGCAGGGCATCCGGCACATAGAGAAACAGGTAGGGCTGTTCCTCGGCCAAAATCTGCTGGAAACGGTCATAGATCCGTTTACGCTCCGCCTGATCCAGCGTACGGCGTCCCTGTTCCAGCAGATCGTCCACCTCCGCGTTGTGAAAACCGACAAAATTGAGTTGTCCCACCGCTCTTTTGCTCGAATGCCAGACATCGTAACAATCCGGATCCACCGGCACCGTCCAGCCCAGCAGGGTCGCCTCGAAATTGCCCGGATTGATAAATTCCTTGAGAAAGGTTGCCCATTCGATCACCCTTATATGGGTGACAACCCCCACTTCGCGCAGGCGGCGCTGGATAATCTCCCCTGCCTTCACCCGCTGATCGTTGCCCTGGTTGGTGACAATGGTGAACTCGAAGGGCCGGCCGTCACGCATCAGCACGCCATCTGAACGCGGCTTCCAGCCAGCTTCTTCAAGGAGTGCCCGCGCCCGCG
>JAILGY010000205.1:0-4434 GCA_024696325.1 bacterium
GCGTAGAGCAGCTTGATGAGCTGGTACTGCGCGCGGTTGGTGTCCTGAAATTCGTCCACCAGCAGATGGGTGTAGCGCTCGCGGTAGGTATCGGCGATTTCGGGGAAGCGGGCGAGCAGCTTGACCGTGGTCAGCAGCAGATCGCCAAAGTCCAGGGCATTGGCCTGCCGCAGCTGTTCCTGATACAGCGTGTAGATCTGCGCCATCTGCCGTTCCTGCAGGGTATTGGCCGGCACGTCCTGCGGTTCCAGTCCCTCGTTCTTGAAACCGTCGATGGCGGAAGCGGCGGCGCGGGGCTTGAGCGTCTGTTCGCCAATGTTCAGGCGGCGCAGGCATTCTTTCAGCAGCCGCTGCTGGTCGGCGTCGTCGTAGATGGTGAAGTCGGGCGAGATGCCGATATTGGCGATTTCGCGGCGCAGCAGCCGGGCGCCGAAGGCGTGGAAGGTGCTGACCAGCGGCGTTGCGGCGTCCTCGCCCAGCATCTGCCGTAGGCGTTCCTTCATCTCGTTGGCGGCCTTGTTGGTAAAGGTGACCGCAAGGATGGAGCGGTAACTGACGCCGCGTTCGCGCATCAGCCAGGCGATGCGGTGGGTGAGGGTGCGGGTTTTGCCGGACCCCGCGCCGGCAAGGATCAGCAGGGGCGTCTTTTCATGGAGTACGGCGCGGCGCTGCGGTTCGTTCAGGCTCGCGAGCAGATCATCGGTCATGGCGTGCCCCTGTGTGCAAAGTGCGTTTCAAGAGAGTTCCTTTTTCTGCTTTTTCCAAAGCGTTTCCTGTGGATGCTATTCCAGCGTGCGGGCCATGAGCGCACGGTTGTAGTGGTTGACAAGATCACGGTAGGTCACGCGCCCCAGGATCTTTTTGCCGGTTTCCTCATCCACCACGGGCATTTTCTTCAGGTCGCGGGTGCCGAGTTTGCGCAGGGCGCTTTCCAGAGTCTCGTCCATGGTGACGGTCACGACGCTCAAGGTTGCCAGCTCACGCACGGTCACCGAATCGGAGAGCCCCCTGGCCAGGGCAACTCCCAGGAAGTCCTGGGTGGAGAGCACGCCGGTGAGCTCCTGCGCCTTGTTGACCAGGAAGAAGGTGTTGTCCTTCGCGCTGCCGATAAATTCGGAAAACTCTTTGAGCGACATGGTTTCCGGGATGATTTCGGTGCTGGGTCCCATCGCCTCGCGTACCCTGATGGAGCGCATGATGTTGATCTCGCGCCCGCCCTCCAGGCTGATGCCCTCGCGGGTCAGCTCGACCGTCTCCAGATTGTCTTTCTTGCGCCAGCGCGCCACGGCCGTGGCGATGACGCAGGCCAGCATCATCGGCAGGATGGCATCGTAGGAGGAGGTGATCTCGAAGACCAGGAAGATGGCGGTGGCGGGGGCGTGCATCGATCCGGCCAGGAAGGCGCCCATCCCCACCAGCGCGAAAACTCCCGGGGAAAGCGAGATCTGGGGAAAGGCGCCGAGCGCCAGATGTCCGAAGGCGCCTCCGAAAAAGGAGCCGATGACCAGCGCCGGGGCGAACAGGCCGCCCGGCAGCCCGGAACCGAGCGTGACGGCGGTGGCGATGATCTTCAGCATGGCAATCACCAGAAGCACGGCGAAGCTTCCCTTCCCCACAAGGGCCATATTCATGAACTCGTAGCCGTTGCCCATGATCTGCGGAAAGAAGATGCCGATAAGTCCGACCAGAAAGCCGCCCAGCAGCGGCTTGGCGAGCTGCGATATCTTCAGGCGGTCGAAGCAGTCCTTGATGAAGAAGTGGATGTCGATCTGCACCGTGGTCAAGAGACCGATGATGGCGCCCATCAGCGCGTACAGCACCAGATCCAGCGGCGAATTCAGGAAGTGCGCCGGAGCGGGAAACACTTCGGAAACCAGCAGCATGCGGGTGACGGCGGTGCTCACGGTGCTGGCGATCACGATGGGGGTGAAGCTGGTGAAGGCGAAGGTCGAAACCAGGATGATCTCGGTGCCGAAAAAGACGCCGGCGATGGGTGCGTTGAAGGTGGCGGCCACACCGGCGGAAGCACCACAGGCTACCAGGATCTTGAGGCGCTCGCGGCTCATGCGGAACAGCTGGCCGAACTGGCTGCCGATGGCGCCGCCGATCTGGGCGATAGGGCTTTCCTGCCCGGCCGAACCGCCGGTGCCCAGCGTGATGGCGCTGGCGATGCCGCGCGTCAGGGCGATCCGCGCCGGCAGGCGCGCGCCCCGCAGGTTGACGGTCTCCATGAACTTGGGAAAGCCAAACTGCATGTCCTCCTTGAAGAATTTCCAGAAGAAGAGCATCAGCAGGCCGCCTACCATCGGGAAGAGAACTACTCCCAGCCGCGCCGGATCCCAGTTGGCGAGGGAAAGCTGGGTGGTCTGCGGGATGTGCAGCAGCCGCGAGCCGTTTTCGATGACCAGCCAGTGGAAGAAGTCGATGGTCTTGCGGAAGGCGAGGTTGCCCAGCCCCGCGGCGACGCCGATGAGCACGGCGATGAAGGCCATGAAGGTGTTTTCGGAAATGGTGAAGCGGCTGGAAAACTTGTTGAAAAAACGGCGGAACGCGGCAAATTTGTGTGATGCGAGATTCACAGGAAGACACTCCGGAAAAAATTGGGGAGATCAGGACTCTGCCCCGACCGTCAGGACGTCGCTGCCCATCTCCCAAAAGAACATCTTACCCCATGTGCCGCCCGGGGTACAATGGGCAAGCGGACCATGTCGTTTTTTTTAAGGGATTGACAGCTTGTACGCTCTTCACCATGGCAAGCTTATCCCGCTCCGTTGCCCAGGCAGGTCTATCAATTATCAACGGTTTTATCCGTCTGAATGACGCCACGTCGTTGAGAACTATGCAAATATCTCGTTACCAACTTGATTTTGCATAGTAACTAGGCAATAATCAGTTGTTACTGGTTTTTTTTGCATAGTTCACGTTTTAGCTGGCAGGTTCGTCCATGACATTCGATGATTTTCTTATCTTGATAGAGCGCCTGAAAAGCACAGGCAAAGATATGCAAACATGTGAGGTTAAAAGTGCCGTGCAGAAGCTTCCCGCTTCGCTTGTGGAAACATTATCCGCCTTTGCCAACGGCGCGGGCGGTGTCATCATCCTGGGGCTTTCGGAAGAAGCGGGTTTTAGTCCTGCGGCCGGGTTCAGAGCCGCTGAAACCCAGGACGCCCTTGTATCCGCAGGAGAAAAGCTGACACCCATTGTTCGTCCTGAAACGGAAATATTTGCCTTTGAAGGCGCCAAAATCCTGGTTGCCACGGTAAGTCCGATGCCCGCTGAAGACAAACCCTGCTTTGTCACGGCACGTGGGAAGTACAGCGGCTCCTACATACGCACCGGGGATGGGGACAGAAAGCTGAGCAAATACGAGATAGACCGCATGATGGAAGCCCATCGTCAGCCTTGCTGGGACGCGGAAGTCATTGTTGAGGCCACGCGGCCCGACCTGGATGAAACGATGCTGTCGGTCCTCATAGCCCGCCAACGCTTTCTTCATCCGCGCATTTTCCACAACTTTTCCGAAGAGGAAGTGCTTGTCAACATGCGCGTGTTGGCCGAATACCAGGGAGAGCTGCATCCGACGCTGGCAGGTCTTCTGGCGCTTGGCAAATATCCGCAAAAGTATTTTCCGTCGCTTGCCGTGACATTCACGCTGTTTCCCGAAGAAAAAGATGGCGGCATCCGCTTTCTGGACAGCAGGCGCCTGGTGGGGCCGCTGCCGGCCATGATAGCCGATACTGTCGAACTTGTGTGCAGGAACATGCGCATGGGCGCCGTCATTGAAGGCGCTTTCCGCAGGGAATTGCCGGATTATCCGGCGGTCGCGGTACGGGAAGCGGTGGCCAATGCCCTCCAGCACAGGGATTATTCACCAGAGGGGCGCTCTTCTCCAGCCGCCGTCAATATGTATCCGGACAGACTGG
Organism: bacterium; assembly: GCA_024696325.1. Taxonomy (GTDB): domain Bacteria; phylum Desulfobacterota; class Desulfuromonadia; order Desulfuromonadales; family JAAYDE01; genus RGIG7977. The sequence continues at coordinate 3,924 of JAILGY010000205.1, forward strand.
AGATCATCAATCCCGGCGGACTTTATGGCAGGATGACTCTCGAAGATTTGGGCAAGCCGGGCATCACGGCCACACGAAACCAGTTTCTATCGTCCATTTTAGAGACAACACCATATCCGGAAGAGGGCTTTGTGGTCGAAAACAGAGGTAGCGGCATACGTGCCATAGCCTCTTCCCTGGATGATGCCCGTATGTTCCCTGCTGAAATGCGGAGTACCCTCAATAATTTCCAGATCACATTTTTAAAGCGCAGGAGGCTGCCTGCAGAAAATAAATCTATAGCCGGCAGCGAACTGGAAAAAGCCATTCTTGCCGAACTGGAAGATCATCCTTCGCTCAGCCTGAAGGAATTGATCGATTTTTCAGGATTATCGCGCTCCACTGTATCCGGACGGATACGGAAGTTGGTTGCGGAAGGAAAGATTGAACCTGTCGAGCCACCCAAGAGCCCCAAGCAACGCTACCGCAGAGTGCAGTAGCACCCGGCAGGCGGCATCAAAAGCGGTTTCGG
>JAILGY010000236.1:0-2333 GCA_024696325.1 bacterium
GCGGCGGGGAACTGCAGAAGGTCGCCATTGCGCGGGCGCTGGCGCAGGATACGCCGCTGCTTTTTCTGGACGAGCCGCTGACTTCCCTGGATATCGCCCAGCAGGTACTGCTGATGCGTCTGCTTTCCCGCCTGCGCTCACGGCTGGGCAAAACCGTAGCGCTGGTTTCGCATGACCTTTCGTTGAGCGCGGCTATCGCGGATCATATGCTGCTGCTCTTTCCCGGTGCCCAAAGACCCGTATGGGGCAGACCGGAAGAGGTGCTGACGCCTTCGCATCTGGAACAGGCCTTTGGCCAGCCTTTAAGCGTCTCGCGGCGGCCCTCCGGCGTGCTGCGGGTGGAGCCGCCCGATCCGCTTTGAAAAAGTTTTGCACAGCTTTTGGACTCGCCTAATTTTTTTTGTTTGTTCTTGACAGAATTTCTTCTTTCCCTCTATAGTTGAATAAATGTTCAACAATGCAATTTGGAGGCATCATGGCCAGCAGAGTATTGGCAGGCGATTGTTGCGGCTGCGACGTTATTCATGAGGAGGTTGTGCGGGACGTTCAGGCCCGGATGGCGCCCCTCGGCGAATATGAGCAGCTGGCCACCCTGCTGAAGATCTTCGGGGACGGCACCCGCGTGCGGATCTTGCACGCGCTGGAACTGCACGAGATGTGCGTCTGCGATCTGGCGGTGCTCCTGGGCGTCACCAAGTCCGCGGTGTCGCACCAGCTCAAGACTCTGCGGCTTGCCCGGCTGGTGACCAACCGCCGTGAGGGGCAGATTGTCTTCTATTCGCTGGCCGATGATCACGTAAAGGAGATTCTTGACAGGGGTTTTGACCATGTGCGGGAAGGCTGAATCCCACGTATTTTTTTACTCATGAAGTTGAATGATTGAACAAATATAAAACTATGAAAACCAGAGGAGGAAAGAGGAAATGAAAAGAAAGATCGCCTGTGCAATCGATTGCGCCGACTGTGCGGCCAAACTGCAGGAGACCATCCGCGGCATTGAAGGAGTGGATGAGGCCGTTGTGAATTTCTTCGCCCAGAAACTGACCCTGAGCGCCGCCGATGATCGTTTTGAGGCGGTGTTGGCCGAGGTGCTGCGGACGGTAAAACGGCTGCATCCGGAAGCGGTACTGGGCGTGTGATTCAGGTATTCGGGGAAAACGGCGAGGGAGCGGCAAACGATGAGCAAAAGGCATAAAACGACGCTGTATCGGATAGTGGGAACTTTTGCGGCACTGCTGGCCTTGCTGGGGGCCGAATATGCGGGCCTGTTGCGGCGGCTTCCGGAAATCTGCCACTTTCTGCTCTACTTCGTTCCCTACCTGGTCATCGGCTTCGATGTTTTGCAGCGGGCCTGGCGCGGCATTCTCCAGCGCCAGGTGTTCAACGAATACTTTCTGATGTCGCTGGCGACGCTGGCCGCCTTTGGGCTGGGCATCTGGGGGGAGGGCGAATATCCGGAGGCGCTGGCAGTTATGCTCTTCTACCAGATCGGCGAACTGTTCCAGAGCCATGCCGTGGAAAAATCGCGCCAGTCCATCGCCGCGCTGATGGCGCTTGCGCCGGAATCTGTCTGGCGGGAGGAAGAGGGAGATTTGAAGCCGGTCGATCCGGAAGATGTCCAGGTCGGCGATATCATCGTTGTCAAGCCCGGAGAGAAGATTCCGCTGGATGGGCGGGTCTTAAGCGGCGAGTCCTTTCTTGACACGTCCGCGTTGACTGGCGAGGCCAGACCGAAGCGCGTTGGCCCGGGCGATGCGGTTATCAGCGGCTGCCTGAACGGCGCATCTGCTCTGCGGGTGGAGGTAAGTGCCGCCTATGAGGACTCGACGGTCGCGCACATTCTCGATCTGGTGGAAAACGCCGGCCTCAACAAGGCGAAGATAGAGGGCTTCGTGACCCGCTTTGCGCGTATCTACACACCGCTGGTAACCGTGGCGGCGGTGCTGCTGGCCGTTTTGACGCCGTTTTTGGGAATCGCTTCCTGGGCGGAAGGCCTGCGGCGTGCCTGCAACTTTCTGATAGTGTCCTGTCCCTGCGCTTTGGTGCTGTCGGTGCCGCTGGGTTTTTTCGGCGGCATCGGCGCTGCTTCCCGGCTGGGTGTGCTCGTCAAGGGCGCGGATGCGCTGGAAAATGCCGCCGCGCTGACCACTCTGGTTCTGGACAAGACCGGGACCCTGACCACCGGCCGTTTTGGCGTCACGGAACTTGTGCCGCTGGCGGACGGCCTGTCGTCCGAAGTTTTGCTGGAATTGGCCGCCCACGGCGAAAGCTGCAGTACGCATCCGGTCGCGCTTTCCATCCGGGAGGCCTGGGGCAGGGCGCTGGATCCGTCG
>JAILGY010000245.1:0-4776 GCA_024696325.1 bacterium
CCCATTCGCCCAGAGTCGCCCACCATCCGGCAAACTCACGCGCAAGGTTTCCTTCCGGCCTGCGCAGCACATGCACCAGAAACGCGCTTGCAAGGCTCAAGGCGAGGGCCAGCAGAAATTTCCTCATGTTTGTTCCCTTCCCGACAAAAAAAGACCGGAAAACCTTTCCGAAGAGGTTTCCCGGTCTTTTTTAACCGCGTTCAAAAAGCATGCACAGTCTTCATGCACCCGCGCCATTCGACGGAGTCTGAGAATCGGCAGGAGCGGTGGCAGCCGCTTCCTCAGGTGCAGCCTGCGCCTGAACGGGCGCGCTCTCCTCTTTGGAAGCGCAGGGCGCTTTGGCTATTTTTGACAAGCCGCCGCAGCAGCAGCCAAGCTTGCCGCCAAGGAACTTGTCAAGAAGTCCCAGATTCTTCATCAGATAGAGTGTACCAGCAACAATCGCCAACCATACCAAGCCTGCCAGAAAGATCATCATTATCCTCCATTCGATGTTAAGGTCAGGGCATAAAAAGCAACCGCCCCAAACGTTTTCAATCCAAGATTTTTATCCTGTTAATTATGCCAAAACCGGTGAAATTGGCAAGAGCGGGAAGGACCCGCAACGCACAAAATTCGCAAAACCCTTCCCTGGTCAAAATTCCTCAAGGATTTTCCGGGCCGCGCACCATTCTTTCCAAAAGGGTCCAGCCACCGCAACAGGGCCGGCCGGCCCGGGCGGCTTCCACCTCATTGAAGCCGTGTGCCTTGCACATTCCGGAAAACTCTCCTGAAGAACCCAGCAGAGCATAGGGCACCGGCTCCGAAGCATGCGTCATGGTGCGTATATAGGTGGGATGATCCGGCAGTACCGCCACCCGGAACGGTTCCAGACGCTCCAGCCCACGCAGGACCCGTCCCACCACCAGTTTGTCGAAGAGTTCGATGGCCTTCAACTTTTTCTCCAGACTTCCTTCGTGGGACATCTCGTCGGGCGCCTCCACATGCACATAGACGAAATCGTGCCTGCCAAGCGCCTCCAGAGCCGCATCCGCCTTGCCTTCGTAGTTGGTGTCGAGATAGCCGGTGGCTCCCGGTACCTTTATCACGTCCAGTCCGGCGCAAACCCCAATGCCCCGGATCAGATCGACAGCCGATATCACCGCTCCGCCAATGCCAAAGCGCTCCCGCAGCGGCACAATCTTCGGCGCGTGTCCCTGTCCCCAAAGCCAGATGGCGTTGGCGGGCAGCTTGCCCGAAGCTTTCCGGGCGGCATTGACCGGATGATCCTTCAAAATTTCACTCGCCGCTTTCATCAGTTTCATCAGTTCCGCTCCGCCCTCGCCCTGCGGTAAAAAGTCCGCCACCGGCTGACGGCTGATGTCATGCGGCGGCACGAGGCGCATACCGGCAAAACCATTGTGCCACACCATGAGATGCCGGTAGGAAATGCCGCTGTAAAAGTCAAAATCCGATCCGCCAAGCTTTTCACTCAACGTGGCGACAATCTTTTGCGCTTCTTCGGTGGAAATATGGCCCGCGGAAAAATCGCGCATGCAGGTTCTGCCCTCCCCGTCCTCTTCCAGGCAGATCAGGTTAAGCCTGAAAGCCACATCGCGCGGTCCAAGCGAGACGCCCATGCTGGCCGCCTCCAAAGGAGAACGTCCGCTGTAACAGGCCCGGGGATCGTAGCCAAAGGCCGAGAGGTTGGCCACGTCGCTTCCGGGAGGCAGGCCATCCGGTACGGTTTCGAGCAGGCCCGTTTCACCCCGGACAGCGATTTCGTCCATAAACGGCGTATTTGCATATTCCAGCGGGGTTTTGCCATTCAGCGCCGCCTGCGGTTCATCCGCCATGCCGTCTCCAAGCAAAATGACATATTTCATGATTGCTCCTCGATTGATGAGAGTCCAGATTCCACCCGCTTAACTGCGGGGATGATGTTTTTCGTAGATGGCCTTAAGCCGCTCGCGGGTCACATGGGTGTAGATCTGTACCGTGGAAATATCGGCATGCCCCAGCATCGTCTGCACCGAGCGCAAATCGGCGCCATTTTCCAGCAGATGGGTCGCAAAAGAATGACGCATGGTATGCGGCGTAATGGTATCTGTGATGCCGGCCTCCCTCGCCCGCTGTTTTATAATCTTCCAGAAACCCTGACGGGTCAAGCGCCTGCCATGAGCGTTGAGGAAAACATCATCGCCGCTTTCGGGGCCGCAAAGTGCCGGCCGGCCTTCGGCCAGATAGATTTTCAAAGCCTCAAGCGCCACTTCGCCCAGGGGAACCACCCGCTGCTTGCTGCGCTTGCCAAAGGCCCGCAGATAACCGACTCCCAGTTCCAGATCCTGCAGGGTCAGGGAAATGAGCTCCGAAACCCGCAGGCCGGTGGCGTAGATGACTTCCAGCATTGCCCGGTCCCTTAAGTCCAGCGGATCGTCGCCGCCAGGAGCGGCCAGCAGCCGATCCACCTCTTCCACGCTCAGGACCTTGGGCAGGTGGTGGGCGGCACGCGGCGTCTCCACCCGCGCAGCCGGATTGTCCAGGGCAAGTTTTTCGGAAGCCAAAAACTTGTGAAAGGTACGGAGCGCGGCCAGAGTCCGGGCACGGCTGCGTTCGCCCAATCCCGCTCCTTGCAGGGTTGCCAGGTAGTCTCTCACTGTCTCCGGGCTAATCACGTCCGGAGCGGCTATTCCCCGCGCCAGCAGAAAATCGAGGTAGCGCCGCAATTCGCGGGCATAGGCTTCCAGCGTGTTGTTGGAAAAGCCACGCTCCACCGTTGCATGATCGAGAAACAGATCAACCGCATGATCCAGTGTAACGCCGCCGCTTCCTTTTTCCGCTTCCATGACTTGAGTTGCGCTCTCCCTGTTGGAAAACCATTTTTCCTACCTGTCCACCGCTCTGAGCAGCCGTATCCGTACCGTTTCCAGAAGGCCGGTATCCACCAGTTTGGCGCGATCCTCGCCGCGCACGTAGAAGGTGTCCGCCGCCTGATCCACCTTGGTGGAAATCCGCGCGGTGCTCACCGACAACCGCAGTTCCGCCAATACGCTGGTGATATCGTAGAGCAGTCCCTGGCGATCGCGGGCATAAACGTCGATAACGGTATGGCAATCGGAGAGCCGGTTGCTGATATCGACCCGGGCGGGAAAATTCCGTGGCGGCAGCCGATTTCCACCAGAAGCGACCCGGGCGCGCCGCACCAGATGTTCCGCGGTTTCGCGGCCTTCCAGCACCGCGCCCAGATGTCGTTCGAAACGCTGCCAACGATCGTCGATTTCCCCTGCGCAACCGCCCTGGCCAGCTTCAACATCTATAATATCCAGTGCAATGCCGGAACGTAAGGTGTAAATGTCCGCCCCAAGAATATTGACGCGGCAGGCGGCCAGCACTCCCGCAATATTGGCGAAAAGTCCCAGTTCATCCTGTGCCGAAACCACCAGCCGAAGATGTGAGCCATGCGGCAGGATACGGAGCGCCCATGACGCGCTGCCTTCCTCACAGGCACGCAAGGTCAGCAGATGACTGGCCAGTTCCTGCGGTGGATAGGCCAGCAGATGGCGCGGCTCCAAGACCTCAAGAAGCCTGCGGCCCGCCGTATCAAAGGTTTCCCCCAGAATCGCGGAAACTTCGGCGGCGCGCCGCTCCAGCGCGCCCGGCCGCATCACGGCGCTCTGCCCGCCTCCCTCAAACCAGTCGCGGCATTTTTCGTAGAGCGTTTCCACAAGCCGCGCCTTCCACGGTGTCCAGACATCCGGGCCAACGGCGCGCAGATCCGCAAAGGTCAGAAGAAACAGCATTCGCAGATTGGAACGGTTTCCCACGGTTTTCGCAAAGTCGTCTAGCGTCTGCGCGTCGTTGAGATCGCGGCGCAAAGCAGTCTGCGCCATCAGCAGATGATGCGCCACCAGAAATTCGAGCTGCCTCGCCGCATTTTCGTCCAGCCCCAGACGCTTCGCGATGGCGGGCATCATTTTCGCGCCGCGCAAAGCATGGTTGGAACCCGCCCCCTTGCCGACATCGTGCAACAGTGCCGCCAAAAGCAGCAGTTCGCGTCGTTCCACCCCGGAGGCGGCCTGCTTGAGCAAAGCGCCTGCCGCAGGATTGTCCCCTCGCCACAAGTGCTCCAGCTCTTCCACCGCAAAGAGCGCATGGGTATCCACCGTATAGATATGGTAGGCATCGTGCTGCACCATGCAGAACACCGCACCCAGCTCCGGCAAAAAAGCGTTGAGAAAACGCAGCCGCCGCATTTCTCTCAAAGTATCTGCAACCCTCTCGCCGCTCAAAATGTCCATAAAGAGCGCGCACGCTTCCCGATCCGCACGCGCCAGGGCGCCCTGCCGCGCGGCATGAGCACGTACCGTTTCACGCAAGCTTTGCGCAAGCGGCACGTGCTGACACTGCGCATGCCAGAAGGCCCGAAGTGCCCAGAGCGGATCGTCGCCCTGCGCCGCATCATCTGAAAGAGCCACGATTTCATTCCGGACCAATGCAAAGCACCCGTCCGGAGCAAGTGGAGACAGCGGTGCAAATGACATCTCCAGCGCATTGTCGTACGGTTTTGAAGTTGCGCGGCTGATGAGGCTTGCAGCCAGTTCCTCCACGTTTTCCGCGTGCCTGTAGTAGTCACGCATGAAATGTTCAACCGCCAAACGATTTCCATAGTCGTGATATGAAAAAAAGCGCGCAACCTGCTCCTGCATGCCCAAGCTCAAACGATCGCTCTTGCGCCGCTGCGCATAGTGCAGTTCGTTGCGCACCCGCCACAACCAGTCGCAGGCACTCCGGAAAGCC
>JAILGY010000246.1:0-3190 GCA_024696325.1 bacterium
GGCTGTAAGCATAACAAGCGAGCCGGGGATAACCCCGGCTCGCCTTTTGCATTACATCAGCGCCTGGCCGGATTCCCAGGCCATGCCCACCTTTTCCCCAATGAGATGATAGCTGTGGTTGAAGGGGTCGATGCAGATGGGCTCCACCTTGCGGATGTCCACCTCGTCATCGGTGAGGGCGCTTTCGTCCACGCTCACATTCACGATCTCCCCCCGGAGGATGCAGGTCTCCGTGTCGAAGTCGATCACCCGGCACTCCAGGCAGATGGCCAGCTCGTTGATGATGGGGGCGTTTACGAGCTCGCTCTTCGTGGCGGTGAAGCCTGCGCGGGCGAATTTGTCGGGGACGTCATTGCCGCTGACGATGCCCACATAGTCGCAGGCGGCCACATGGGGCGCGTCCGCCATGCTGACGGTGAAGGCCCCGGTGACGGCGAAATTGGCGCAGGTCTTGTGCTCCGGGGACAGGCAGACAGCCACTTCCCTTTCCTCGCTGATGCCGCCCCAGGCAGCGTTCATGGCGTCGGGTACGCCGTCGGCATCGTAGGTGGCGATGATCCACACCGGCTGGGGATAACTCAGCGGCTTTGCGCCGAAGCTTTTTCTCGACATATCCATTCCTCCTAACATCCGACGAGATGCACGATGGCGGGCTTTACGCCCAGGGCGGGAAAGGTCTTCTCCGTCAGGTCTTTCGTCGCAAAGCAGTTCCATCTTTGCCTCCAAACGTGTTATGTTTTGTTATTCTACCATGCTTGCGGCAGCTTGGCAACAAGGCGTGTTGCAGCCCGGCTTCCCGGTACGGCGGACGGGCTTTTCTCCTTGTAATCCTCCATCAAAACTGCCTTCTTTCGTCAAGCATGGCAGCCCCCTAAATATGCCTCCCCGCTTCTTTGATCTGGTTATTAAGACATTGAAAAGCCATAGGGAAGACGTCTATATTGACACCGGTAACATCGACTGCTAATCTAAGACAAACAAGGGGCAGATCGGCAACTATTATTCGGGGAGGCATGATCGGCATGGCAGAAAAAAGGAAAAAGCGGCAAAGGCTGTTCGCGTGGGAACTGTCAAGGATAAGGCAGTAGCCGCCGGCCGCTCAATCGGTAACAAAGCATCGGAAATCAAGTATACCGCTGTTGCCATCAAAGAGGACATTTCCGAGAAAATCACCGAGCTTGATCGGATGCTGGAATCCTCCGTCACCGAATACAATGACGCTTTTTACACTGATGAATGACAAGGGTCTCCAACTCTTTGTGGAACGCAGCCGGGCAGTGGATTTGATCGGATTTGCAGAGAACCTGGTCAACAGCATCGCCAACCACCCGAAATCCTTTGACGCGGACTTCGCGGAGATTCAAGGCAATCGGGAGGTTTTCACCAATTCCTGTGAGTTCGGCAAGCGGGAACTGCAGGCAGCGCGGGCTGCTGCCGGAGGCGCTGGGGCTGGTTTGGCGGCAGGCGCTTCCGTGGCTTTTATGGCACCTTCCGCAGCAATGTGGGTCGCAACTACCTTCGGGACCGCTTCCACGGGCACCGCTATTTCGACCTTAACCGGAGCCGCAGCAACCAATGCGGCGCTTGCCTGGCTCGGAGGCGGCGCGCTGACTGCCGGGGGCGGCGGTATAGCTGGAGGGCACGCACTTCTGGCTTTAGCCGGGCCCATCGGGTGGACCATTGCGGGTGCAACGCTCCTAACTTCCATTCTGCTTTTTTCAAGCAAGAAGAAAAAGCTAAACCGCCAAAAGAACGAAGAGATCGAAGCTGTAAAAGAGAATACCGAACGTGTCCGGGAAGTCGATGCCCAAATCGAGCAAATCCTGATGGATACATCAGCTGTGCGCAGCGGGCTGAACGATACTTATAACCAGTGTATGTATTTGTTTGGAGAAAATTATACCACGCTCTCAGAAGATCAAAAGAAAACCCTCGGTGCCTTGGTAAATCAGACGAAAACCCTGTCCGCTCTATTTGGCAAAACCGTTGACTGATGGAGAAAGCAGATATGCATGCGGAGAATTGGCAGAAGCCATTGATCGATGAATTGTTGTCCTCCCCCGTCGGACAAATCTTGGAAAAAGCCATGAACACCATCGCAGATGTGCAGAAACACTTATATGCTCTGGCGGCCAGCGAGGATAGCTCACAGCTGAAACTGCTGGAAATTGCCACCGTCTTTCAGCTTTTTTTGATCCGCACTCTGGCGTCAGGAAAAAAGTTCAGTGAGATTGGAAGGGATGGCTGGAAGAACATTGCCGATAAGATATCCAAGTACGCGATCCTGAATGATGAGTCATGTTACAGTGAATTTGTTTTTCTGTCCTATTCCTCTTATATTGACGGTTCCGCGAAACTGCTTTCCCGGTTGACAAAGAATCAGGACACAGATTCGATTCTGGAGCTTTCTGAAACGATCCGCAGCAACACGGAACGGATGAATCGTGGGGAGCTCTCCGAACAGGACTACACAGAAGCTTGTCTTTGGCTATCCTTGGAGGCAATGCTAAAGCTTCTTTCCACCCTGCTTTCCTCCGTTCTTTCACCGTTTGTCGGAAGGCAAACGGCACAACTGGCGCAGGCAGTTTCGCAATTGGGTTTTGAATATGGCAGATACGTTTTATTCTCACAAGAACACGTTTTATTGGAAGAATACCTAGAGAATCAGCACACTCTGGACGAACACTTAAGGACGAAATACGATCAATTTCTTGTTCAATTGCAAGAAAACTCAGAGCAGTTCCACCAACTGATTGACGCTGCCTTTTCCGCGGATATACCCAATTCATTGCGTAAATCTGCTGAGCTTGCTCGGTCAGCTGGCGTTGCTGAAGAAGAACTGCTGACCACAACAGACGATGTAGATGCATTCTTTTTAGACTGAGTCAGCACATGATAATCTGGGCGTGTTGCAAAATGCGATTACCGTCTGCCATTCCGCGCTGGTGGGCATACCGGCGTGGGAATCCGCGCTCTTTTTGAGGGGAACGGATTGCCACACCCGCTTCGCGGGTTCGCAATGACGGGGGGGGGCATTTGCAACACGCCTAAAGCATATCCTCCACCCCCGGCGCATACCCTCTTAATGCCCGCCCCTGCGGGCAGATGAAGGAGGGTTGCCCCTTGGCATGGCAGAACAATACCGCCCAGCTCTGCGGCATGGTGGACGCCGCCGGCGTCTTCAGCCACC
>JAILGY010000071.1:0-9349 GCA_024696325.1 bacterium
CCGCATAACCCCAAGCTCGACCAGTTTTTCCAGCACCAGTTCAAAACGCTCGCGCTGCGGCAAGGCCTGAAAGACTTCCAGAAAAAGCGGGCTTTCCGGCGCAAAGGGCAGAGCCGTGAAAACCACCAGGCGCGCTCCTTCGGCAGAAAGCGCAGTGACGCGGGCGCGGTGAAAGCGCCCGTCGGCCGCGCAAACGGTCACAATCGCGCCGCAGCGGGCCTGCCAGTATTCCAGCAGGATCCGGGCCTCATGGGCGCCAAGCTCCACCTCCTCTTCCGGAGCAGGTATCACCGGAAGCGCCACCATTCGGCGGCATGTTTCCGAAGACGGGGCATCCTCAAAAAGCGTCTTCATGAGAAGAGCTCCCCGAAAACATCTTCGTCCTCATCACGCTCCGTCCACATCCGTGGCTGGAATCCGGCATCGCGAAAGACCCCGAAGCGCTCGCGGGAAAGCGCACGCAACTGTTCGTCGTAGGTTTCGGCAAAGTCAAAGACCAGTTTGAAACGCGCGGCTTCCTCCACCGCGCAGGGCGCCACCATGACCAGGACATCCGCCCTGCACCTTTCAGGAGCTCCCACGGCAATTAACACCCGCTCCAGAGCCTCTGTAAAGTCCGCATCCTCTCCCCGCCAGAGGCGATGCGGAATGAAGGAAAGCTTCTCGCGCACCCAGAGAAAGCGATCCAGCTGCTGGGCCTGTTCCTCATCCTCCACCGCAATTATGAGACGCTTGCCCCGCTCCGAAAAGAGCCTGGCAAGGCGCAGACAGTGCAGGGCCTTGCCAGGGGAGGAAAGCGGAATGAACAGCACCTGCGTCATACGGAAGCAGTCAGTGCGCGTCCGGCCGCAAAGGCCCGCCGGTTAACCTCCAGAAACGCCGGTTTGACACGCTTTTCAAGCGCTTTTTCCCAAACCGCTTCCTCAAGCGGCAGATGCCGTGACAAAGCCCCCACGATCACGACGTTGGCGGATTTGGGACTGCCCAGTCCTTCGGCGATTTCCAGGGCATCCACCAGGGCCAGATGCGCAAAACATTGCCGCAGACGCTCTTCGGCGTCGGCGGGATAGACCGCTGCTCCCGACGAAACCGTCACCGGCACGATTTCCTGACGGGACACCACCGCCACACCGTCCGGTGCGAGACAGGAGGCAAAACGCAGAGCCTCGATCTTCTCCAGCGCGCCCAGGACCCGGGCCTCTCCGCGGGAGATCAGCGGGCTGTGCACCTCCCGTCCAAAACGGATCTGCGCGATGACCGATCCGCCGCGCTGCGCCATCCCGTGCACTTCGTTGGTCTTGACCTCCAATCCGGAAAGCAGCGCCGCCTCCGCAATAATTTCACTGGCCAGCAGGATTCCCTGTCCGCCGACTCCCACCAGCGCCACACTTGTTACTTCCGACATGACTCTTCTCCCTTCTCCTCACAGGCCTTCGTTGGGCAAACCTGCCGACACAGGCCGCAGCCCGCGCACAGAAGCGCATTGATCCGCGGCGTTCCTCCCTCGCACTCAATGGCCGGGCATCCAAGTTTCAGGCAACGCCGGCAGGAGACGCAGCGTTCCGGATCGATGGCCAGCACCGGCCCAACCTTCTTGCGGGCATAGAGCGGGCAAACCGCGCGCGACACGATAAGCCACGGTTCCTCGGCCTCCACCGCCTGTCTGAGAACGCCGCGCACCTCTTCAAGGTTGTAGGGATTGACCGTCGCCACATTTTTGATGCCGCAGGCGCGGCCCAGATCCTCAATGGAAAGCTCCGGCGCGGCAGTGCCCATCAGGGTGCGTCCGGTTCCGGGATGGCACTGGTGACCGGTCATGGCAGTCGTATGGTTGTCCAGCACAATGACCGCTGCCTTGCCGCCGTTGTAGACAATGTCCACGAGGCCGGTGACGCCGGAATGGAAAAAGGTGGAATCCCCCACCATGCCGATGACCTTGCGCCGATTGCCGGCACGCTCGATGCCATGTGCAAGCGAGATGCCGCCACCCATGCAGAGCACCGTATCCAGGCGGTTGAGCGGCGGGAAGGTACCCAAAGTGTAACAGCCGATATCGCCGGTTACTATCACGTCAAATTCACCCAAAGCGTAGAAGATGCCCCGATGCGGACAGCCGGCGCACAGCACCGGCGCCCGTGCCGGCAGATCCTGGCAGCAGGAAGGCGGCTCCGGAACGGCTTGAGCCGGTTTGCCCTCCAGCCCGAGGCGAACATTCCGCAAAATGTCACTGGAAAGCTCGCCAATGCCGGGCACCAGATCGCGCCCGGAGCAGGCGATTCCCAAAGAGCGCACATGCTCTTCCAGGAAGTTGTCCAGCTCCTCCACCACCAGCACCTGATCGACACCCGCCGCAAATTCACGGATCAGCGCGTCCGGGAAAGGGAAACTCCAGCCCAGCTTCAAAACCGAAGCCTGCGGGAAGGCCTCGCGCACATACTGGTAAACGATGCCGCTCGTAATAATGCCCAGAGATCTTTCGCGCCACTCCATGCGGTTGAGCTCCGCCTGTTGGGCATCGTTTTGCAGATGGGCTAGCCGCTCTTCCAGCCTGACCCGCATCGGCCGCCCCCACACCGGCACCGGCACATAACGCGGCGGCTCCTTGACAAATTCGGCGGCGGCAGGCGAAACGCGCTGCGCGCCGACTTCCACCGGAGCGCGCGAATGGCTGACCGCCGTGGTGGTGCGCAACAATACCGGCGTCTTGTAACGCTCCGAAAGTTCCAGCCCGAATTTTGTGAAGGCAAACGCTTCGCGCGAATCGGCCGGCTCCAGTAGCGGTATCTTGGCGAAACGCGCATAGTTGCGGGTATCCTGTTCATTTTGCGACGAATGCATGCCCGGATCGTCGGCAACACAGATCACCATCCCGCCGTTGACGCCAAGATAGGCCAGCGTCATCAGCGGATCGGCCGCGACATTGAGGCCGACATGTTTCATGGTGACAATCGTGCGTACACCGGCCAGAGCCGCGCCCGCCGCCATTTCCATCGCCACCTTTTCGTTGGGCGCCCACTCGCAGTACAGCTCGTCACGATAACGGCTCAATGTTTCCAGAATCTCCGTGGAAGGGGTGCCGGGATACCCGGCCGCCACCGCGACTCCGGCCTCGTAGGCCGCCTGCGCGATGGCTTCATTACCCGATAACAGTTTCGTTTCCATGTTCTCTCTTCCCTTCAAAATGTCTTTCTCTTTTCATATAAAAAACGAAGACCTCCTCCCCGACGCAACCGTCAGGTCCCTTTCGGAAGAAGGTCCTGATTCGAACCGTCCCTATATCAGACTTTTTCTCTCCCTCTTATCCTCTTTTCCCGTCATCACCCCGGGTCTCTTCGGCGCTGGCATCACTTTCACCGCTGTCATTGTCTTCCTGGGTCTCCCTGGCTTTCTTCTCCATCATTTGCGCGATTTTTTCATCCACTGCACGGCGTTGCCCCGCAATCCCTTCCTCCAGCAGCCGCACAATCTGGTCATCCACCGTTCTGCTCTGCTGGGCAGAAAGATCCTCACGCTTTGAATGCTGCGCATACCAGCGCGCATCCCTGTCCCTTTGGTCCTTGGCATTAATATCCGCCCCCGCCGAAAGCAACGCTTCGATCACCCCCGGATTGGCATTGTGAAAAGCCGCTTCCATCAGGGGGGTGGAACCGTTTGCTGTTTGGGCATTAATATCCGCTCCTGCCGAAAGCAGGGCCTGCACGATTTCCGGATGAGGATTGGAGAAGGCCGCCAGCATCAGCGCGGTCCTGCCCTTGTACGACCGGGTTTCAAGAGCCGCGCCGGCTTTCGCAAGCGCCGTGACAATTTCCGGATTGGAGCTGTTCAGCGCCGCGCCCATCAACGCCGTATACCCGTCATTGCTCACGGCATTGACGTCCGCCCCCGCCGCAAGCAGCACCTCAAGCACATCCGGCCGGTTGTTGCCGGTAGCCGCCATTATCAGGGCCGTCAAGCCATAACGGCCAGCGGCGTTGACATCCACACCCTGATCCAACATTTGACGCACCTGTTTTGCCGTGCCCTGTGCGCACACCTTTCGGAATTCCTTCGCTGACGGCGCTTCCCCCGAAGCCACCGTTACCGTCCAGAGCAACAGGACGCCGCCCGCAAGCACGGCCGGCCAGGCACGCCCCCATTTCATTTTCATATGTGATTTCCTCCTTTGAAAGGCACAAGCCCATGCTTTTTATACAGAAGCCACAGTTTCGTGACAGCGCTGAAAAGCGGTGGCTCTCCTCCTCTTCCGCACACATTACCGGGTCTTTCCCTCAACCAAGCGTACAATCTTTTCGTTCACCATGCGGCGTTGAGCCTGATTCGGAATGGCCCTGGCGCGCAAGGCTCCCGGATTGCGGGCGCACCACAGCGCATCCCGTCCCTGGCCGTTTTTTGCTTTCACGTCCGCTCCGGATTCCAGAAGCACCGCCACGACTTCCGGATTGGGATTGTGCAGAGCCGCAACCATCAACGCGCTCCAACCATTCGCATCCTGCGCGTTGACCTCCGCGCCTGCGCCCAGCAAAGCCTTTACCGCCCCTTCCTTCGAATTGTGCATGGCCGCCTCCATGAGTGCCGTCCATCCAAGCTTGTTCTTGGCCCTGGCGTTCGTGCCACTGTCCAGGGCCTTGCGAATACGCTCCGGAGTTTCCGTCCCGCACAGTTTGACAAATTCCTCCTCCGCAAGTTCCTTCGCCTTATCCTTTCCGGAAACGGTGTCCACGACCATGATCGTGCTCTTGCTCACGTCTTTCCCTTTAAGATTTTCTCCCTGCAACAGCCGCACGATCTTTTCGTTGACCACCCGCCGCCGCGAAACATCGGCAATTTTTTCCCGCTTCGAATGCTGGGCAAACCAGAGCGCATCATGTCCCTTGCCATTTTGGGCATGGGTATCCGCTCCGGCCTCCAGAAGCACCGCTACCACCTCCGGATTGGGATTGTGCAGCGCCGCAACCATCAATGCGCTCCAGCCATTCGCATCCTGGGCGTTAATCTTTGCCCCTGCCGCCAGCAGGGCCTTGACAGCACCTGCGTGAGGATTGTGCATGGCCGCCTCCATCAGAGCCGTCCAATCAAGCTCCTTTGCCGCATTGGGGTTGGCACCGTTTTCCAATGCCTTGCGAATGCCAACCGGCGTTGCCGTCCTGCACAGCGCGACAAAGCTTGCATCATCGGACAGGGCGCGAGCCTCCGAAGCCGCTTTGGACGCTTCCGTTCCTGGAGGCACGGCAGAACTCTCAGGCTTCTTCGGTTCATTTCCTACAGGCGGATCCACCGTCTTCTGCGGACTTTTCGCTGTCACGGGCGCTTTGGAAGCCTGGTTCGCACCGCCTTTGAATCCTTTCGGATCCCTCCGATATTCTTGCAGCATCCGGACAATTTTCTCATCAGCAAGGGCATCCGTCCGCTGGGCATGCTGTGCGCACCAGAGCGCATCATGGCCCGCATTGTTCCTGAGAGCGGCATCTGCACCGGAGACAAGAAGAGCCGAAACCACCTCCGGATTGGGATTGCTGCTGGCCGCCCACATCAGCGCGCTCCATCCATTGCCATCAACGGCATTCTTCTGAGCTCCCGCCTCAAGCAGCGCCGCTATCACTTCCGGATTGGGATTGCGCATGGCTGCCGCGATCAGCGGTGTTATTCCCTCCGCATCCCTGGTATCTACCGCGGCTCCCGCCGCAATCAGCGCCGATGCCACTTCCGGATCGGCGTTGCGGTAAACCGCCACCATCAGCGCCGTATACCCATCGTCGTTCCGGGCGTTCATGTCCGCGCCTTCCACCAAAGCCTGACGCACTTCCTGCGCTGTGCCTCTGGCACAAATTTTCAGAAAATCCTCCGCCGACAGAGCGCCCTGAACCGCCGTCGCCGTCAGCAGCAGAAAGACCACAAGCAGTGCGCCCAACTCATGCCGCAATCTCTTTTCAGAAAAACCTGTCATTTCCGTATTGCTCCCGCGTCCGAGCATTAAAAATCACCCTGCAAAACTTTCGTAAAAAGAAAAATCAAAGGCGAAAACCAAAAGAGATTTTCGCCTTTGCAGTTTCTAGAGTCAAATCTTGAAAAGCTCACCGGCCAACAGCCACGCCATCACTTCCTGTACTTCCAGAGAACCCGTACAGCTTCCTCGTCTACAGCGCCGACAAGCGGATGCTGGGCATGCCAGATCGCATCATGTCCTTCACTGTCACGGGCGCCGATTTCCGCACCCGCCCGCAGCAAGCTGGCTATGACATCCGAACTGACATGATTGCGAGCGGCCAGCATCAGAGCCGAAAGCCCCGAGTTGTCCTGAACATTGGCATCCGCACCCGCTTTCAACAGGGACATGATAATCTCTTTGGCAAGACCATGTTTGGCTGCCACCATCAGGACTGTCTGACCATAACCGTCCCGGGTGGCCGTATCCGCACCAGCCCGGACCAACACGTCGATGACCTTGGCATTGGGATTTTCCGCCGAGACTGCCGCCATCAGCGCTGTTCCACCGTTTTTGTCACTTGCGCCGACATCCGCACCCGATTCAACCAGCGCTGCAACCACTTCCGGATTGGCAAGACGCCCATCCTTGCGCACCTCGCGCATCAAGGCCGTCTGTCCCGAAGCGTCCGCATCATTGATCCGGGCGCCCGCCTCCACCAAAGTGGACACGATGTTGCGGTTAAACGGTGTCGCCATGGCCGCCAGCATCAGCACCGTGTTGCCGTCCTTGTCACGGGCGTTCACATCGGCGCCTGCCTGGGTCAGAACCTTGACCGTCGCCAGATCGGAGCGGTTTACCGCCAGCATCAGCACCGTCCGCCCGTTCTTGTCCACGGCATTGATATCGGCCCCTGCCTCAAGAAGCGCCGAAACAACTTCCGAAATTGAACCGGCCCCTTCTTTCAAGCTGCGGACCAACGCCGTCTGACCGTTTTTGTCCTTGGCATTAACATTGGCACCCGCCGCCACCAGCGTCCTTATCGCCTCCGGATTTGCCTTCTCCGCCTCCGCGGCCAGCATCAAAACCGTATTGCCGGCACGATCGCAGGCGTTGACATCCGCGCCCGCCTGAACCAGCGCCGTAATCAGCTCCGGATGAAGCAAATAGGCCGGGCGCTGGATCTCGCGCAACAGCACATTCATGCCATCCTTGCCCTTGGTATCGATAATTGCTCCCGACTTCACCAGCGTCGTGATCAGCTCCGGTACGGGATTGGTATTTGCCGCCCGCAACAGGGCCGTCAACCCCTTGCCATCCTTGGCATTGACATCCGCGCCCGACTGAACCAGCGTCCGGGCGACATCGGGATTGGAGTTGGAAGACGCCGCAAACATCAACGCAGTATTCTTATGGCCATCACGGGCATTCACCGAGGCGCCCGCATTGATCAGAGCCGACAGAACCGCCGGATTGGAGTTGCTCTCCGCCGCAAACATGAGCGCGGTCCGATCGTTTCGTCCCCCAACATTGATATCGGCGCCCGCGTTCACCAGCATCGAGATCACCTCGGGATCGGAATTGCTCCCGGATGCAACCATCAGCGCGGTTTTTCCCTTCCTCATGGCGTTGACAGGCACGCCCTTTGCCAGCAGTTTGCGAATATTGTACAGCGACCCGTTTTTACAGAGCCGGTGCAGCCGGTTTCTCCGCGATTTCCGCAGCATCAGCAAAAGCAGGACAATCAACAGAACCAGGATCCCGATCGTCACGCCACTGTGCTGCTTGGCAAAATCCCAGGCGCAGCAGGCATACTTTTCTATATAGGGTTTTGCAGACTCATATGCGGATTTCGCAGAGTTCGTCGCCATTTCCAGCAGTTTGTCCGGGTGTTCCGCCATTTTGAAAACCGCCGCAATGGCAATCAGCACTATCAGACAAAACCACATAAAGTACTTCATCGTTTTCCTCCTTCCTCGATAACATCCGCCCCAATGATGCCCCATGCCCGCGACGTTCAACGCCTCAAGCTTTCCCATTTTCCCAAATTGTCTTTTTACCGTATTTACTATGGAAATTAAACTAGATTTATCACTTGCAGCCCAAGGATTCCCGGCGCTCCACTCCTGCCGTCAACAGCCGGGGCACCCCTTCGGAAAACCTTGTCAATTTGGGCAAGTTCCCGGGGAAAATCTGTTTCTTCAGCACAGACGATCTGCCCCCCCGCCCCCATATTCGTCTCAATAACGCCTAGGCTCCTTCATCAGGCTTTTTTCAAGACCACTTCGAGCTGCCGGTAAAAACGCTCCAACAACCAGGCCTATTTACCGCCATACTGCAGCAACAGCGCAACAAGCCCACCCTTGACCGGACAGTGATTCCGGGAACGCCGGGAAGATTCCTCCCTGCCGTCCGCACAACGCGCATACCATATCGCGGTATGCCCGCTCCTGTCGGCATGATGAGGATCCGCTCCACCCTCCAGCAAGGCCTTGATCACGTCGGCAAGAGGATTGCCGCGGACTGCCCGTATCAACGCGGTTTCGCCGGCGTTGTCCACAAGTTCCGGATCCAGACCCGCATCAAGCAGAACTGTAATCACCGCCTTTGAGCGACTGTAGCGCGCCGCAATCGCCAGAAGCGTCGCTCCGGCATTGTCCCGCTCCTGCAGATCTGCGCCGTTTGCAAGGAGCAGTCGAATCATCTCCGGATTGGGATTGCAGGCTGCCGCCCACATGACTGCTGTCCAGTGGCACCCTGTCACCAGTGCCAAACCGGTAGCCTTGATATCCGCCCCCGCATCGATCAGCACCTTCGCCACCTGTGGATTGGGATTGAAAGCCGCGGCCACCATCAGCGGCGTGCGGCCGGCAGAACCGGAGCGTCCATTCGGATCCGCGCCTGCGGAAAGCAAGGTTCTGACGATCGCCGGTTCCGGATTGCACCGCGCAGCAAGGAGCAAAGCGTTATGACCGTTTTTGCTCTCGGCCTGCACCGGCACTCCTGCCCTGATCAACATGGTCAGCACCTGGGGATCGGGGTTGGATTCAGCCGCAAACATCAGGGTCGTCCAGCCTGAAAAGCTGCGGCGCAGAACATCGGCTCCGGAGGCTATCTCCTGCCGAACGACAGTACTGTCACCTGTGCGGCAGAGCCGGTGAAAGCGCATCCGGTAAAAGTAGCCCACGCGCAGAATAAAAAACAGCGTTATGGCAACCATGCAGAGGAGCACCACTTCCGGGACCTGCCGCCACACATCCCGCGCCATGGACAGCAACTCTTCGACCCATTCGCCCAGAGTCGCCCACCATCCGGCAAACTCACGCGCAAGGTTTCCTTCCGGCCTGCGCAGCACATGCACCAGAAACGCGCTTGCAAGGCTCAAGGCGAGGGCCAGCAGAAATTTCCTCATGTTTGTTCCCTTCC
>JAILGY010000076.1:0-4276 GCA_024696325.1 bacterium
TTCTGACTGGCGAACTTCGGCGAATACCCGGCAGCAATCGCCGCTCTTGTGGCGTTGTGGTCAATGCCGTATTCCCTGACAAATGCCTGTTGCTTCGGACTCATGGCGGTTTCCTCCCCTGGTAAATTATCCTAGATCCTCCAAATATTTACCATAAAGGTATAGTTTTGAAATATCAATAACTTACAGACCCATTTCAAAAATTCATACCTCGTTGAAAAAGGGGTTCTCTCCATGAAGGGCCACCGTCATTCGCTAGCCCCCCCGGTGCCGTCTGGAAGAAACCGCCAGAAAAAAATCTGCTCTGCACTTTGGCAGAATTGCGCCAGCTCCAAGAGAAAGCCGGAAGATTTAAGCCGGAAAAACTCTCTGGAAATCTGCAACCACCTTACACCAAGGCGCACATGCTGGAGCCAATTTCCCGGGCTGTTGCCACCTGCACCACCCTGCTGGACCGACTGCCAGATGCACCCGGCAAGACTGGCGGCAATGCCTTGCCAGCTATTGTAAACTGGAGTAAAGTTTTTATCTTGTATCAAGATATTTCAGGCAGGTACGGATAATCCCTTTTCATGAAAAGTGAGGTATTTTTCGAGGTATCTTAAAAGGTTTGTTTTGGAATATGCTTTAAAAATCAACAAGTTATATCATATATTAAGAGAATAGGATACTATCTTGTTCAATGGCCTTCAAGGGCGAATTGGGGTTTTTCGGAAGCGTCCCGGCGAAAATCCCTGAATCTCCGCACTGGCGGTCGCGAAAAAAGACAATTCAAAAAGGCAGCAAATACACGAGGAGGAAGAGTCATTATGTGGGAATACACGGACAAGGTCATGGATTATTTCAACAATCCCCGCAATGTCGGAGAGGTGGAGAACCCGGACGGCGTGGGCGAAGTCGGATCGCTTGCATGCGGGGACGCGCTGCGGCTGAGCTTCAAACTGGACGAGAACCAGCGCATCAAGGAAGCGAAGTTTCAGACCTTCGGCTGCGCCAGCGCGATAGCATCGTCATCGGTGTTGACCGAAATGATCATCGGCAAAACGCTGGAAGAGGCCTCGAAGATCACCAACCGCGACATCGCCGAGTTCCTGGGCGGTCTTCCGGAAGAGAAGATGCACTGCTCGGTCATGGGGATGGAGGCGCTGGAAGCTGCCATCGCCAACTACCGCGGCGGCGGATCCGAGAAAAAAGACTATGAGATCGTCTGCAAATGCTTCGGCGTTACCGACCGTGAAATCGAGCGGGTGGCGCTGCAAAACCATCTGACCACCGTGGATGACATTACCCACTACACCAAGGCGGGCGGCGGCTGCCGCAAATGCCACGACAAGATCAAGGCAGTTCTGGACAAGGTATGGGAAAACCAGAAGAAGGAGCAGAGTGCTCAGGCAGCGCCGAAGAAGCTTTCCAACCTGCAGAAGATCCGCCTCATCGAGGACGTTCTGAAACGCGAGATCGTACCGGCTCTCCAGGCGGACGGCGGCGATCTTGAGCTGATAGATATCAACGGCAATACGGTGCAGGTGGCCCTGCGCGGTGCTTGTTCCACCTGCCGGATGTCGGAAGTTACCCTGAAAAAATATGTGGAGAGCAAACTGCAGGAACTGGTGGATCCTGATATCGTCGTGGAGGAGGTCAAGCCATGAGCGCAAAGACTGTCATCTATCTGGACAACAACGCCACCTCACGGGTAGCTCCGGAAGTGACGGAAGCCATGCTGCCGTTTTTCAACGATCTGTATGGCAACCCCTCCAGCATGCATACCTTCGGCGGACAGGTGGCTCGTTATGTACGGGCGGCCCGGGAGCAGGTAGCCCAGCTGTTTAACGCCGAACCGGAAGAAATCATCTTTACCAGCTGCGGCACCGAAAGCGACAACGCGGCCATTATGAGCACGCTGCGCTCCTATCCGCACAAGAAGCACTTCATCACCAGCCGGGTAGAGCATCCGGCCATTCTCAACGTCGCCCGTTTCCTGCGTGATCATGGCTACCGGGTTACGGAGCTGCCGGTCGATCATGAAGGCATGCTCAATCTGGACGATCTGCGCGCCGCCCTGGACGATGATACCGCACTGGTCAGCATCATGACCGCCAACAACGAAACCGGCGTGCTCTTCCCCATCGAAGAGATCGCGCAGATCGTGAAGGAGCGCGGCATACCGTTTCATACCGACGCGGTGCAGGCGGCAGGCAAGATTCCCATGGATCTGAAAAAATTGCCGGTGGACATGCTGTCGCTTTCCGGCCACAAGCTGCACGCGCCCAAAGGTATCGGCGTTCTTTACGTTCGGCGCGGTACGCGCTTTATCCCCTTCATGATGGGAGGGCATCAGGAATTCGGCATGCGCGGTGGCACGGAGAACGTGCCCTACATCGTCGGGATGGGCAAGGCGGCAGAACTGGCCATGAAGCACATGAACGAGGAAAATACCCGCGTCCGCGCCATGCGCGACCGGCTGGAACGGGAACTGCTGCAACGCATTCCCAACTGCCGCCGCAACGGTTCGGAACAGCATCGTACCCCCAACACCAGCAACATCAGCTTCGAGTACATTGAGGGCGAATCCATTCTGCTGATGCTCAATGCCGCCGGAATCTGCGCTTCGTCCGGATCCGCCTGCACTTCCGGCTCCCTGGAACCCTCGCACGTGCTGCGCGCCATGGGAACACCCTTTACCGCGGCCCACGGCTCGGTACGTTTCAGTTTCAGCGTCTACAACACCGATGCCGAAGTCGATCAGGTTATTGAAAAGATGCCGGACATCATCCAGAAAATCCGTGATATTTCGCCATTCTGGCATGATTTCAAAATGGGGCGCGCCATATCCCCGCTCTTGACCGGTGAAGACGCACAACATCACCACGATCATTAACCACCATCCCCGGTTTTCCCAAAAAGAAAACCGGGGCAAAGTTTTCCAAAGGAAGGATATCTATGGCTAGAAGAGGATGGGATATTCCAGATTATGATCCGGGGCCCAAAGGATTTTTTGCCAACCAGGGCGATGGCAACTTCGGCGCCGACAAAATTATCATCAAACCGATAGGTTTTGTGAACAGCCCCTTCCAGGATTCCCGGCATGTGCCGATCCAGCCGATAGGGATGAACGACACCGAGGGCAGCATCGACATCCTTTCGGAATACGCCGAAGGGCTGGAAGGACTGGAAGAGTTTTCCTATATCTACGTGGTTTACCACCTGCACCGCCGGCCGCAGCGTGTCAGCCTGCGGATCAAGCCCTTCATGGCGCCCAAAGAGGTGGGCATCTTCGCCACCCGTTCCATGGAACGGCCCAATCCGCTGGGCGTAAGTGTCCTGCAGCTGGTCGCCATTGAAGGCAACACGCTGAAAGTACGCGGCATGGATATTCTGGACGGCTCGGCGGTGGTGGACATACGCGCCTACAGCCCCAACTTCGACCGGGTACCGGACTGAAGAAAACTCTTTTTCACCCGGGAAGAAAAGCGACAGACGCCGTGTGACGGACAGAAAGCCCCCCTTGAAGGGCAGCATTGACGCCCGGGGACTTTATCGGCTAGGATAGCTTGCTCATTGCAAAAAACGAAACACATTCCAGGGAAAGGAGAGGCATCATGGGAAAAGGCGATCAGAGAACCCGCCGCGGTAAAATCTGCCGGGGTACATCCGGCAAAACCCGCCCGAAAAAAGTGAAAAAAGCGGAAACCCCATCCGAGGAAACCGCTTAATAAAACCGCATAAAAGGGGAGCATTTTGCTTCCCTTTTTTGTTTTTACCCACAAAAATAAAAAAGCTGAAGGAAATCGGCGCCCATGGCTTCCACCTACCTTATTGACGGCTCGTCCTATATCTACCGGGCTTTTTATGCGCTGCCGCCGCTGAGCGCTTCCGACGGAACGCCCACCAACGCCGTTTACGGCTTTATCACCATGCTGCTCAAGATCATCCGGGAGAAACAGCCGGAACGACTGGCAGTGGTCTTTGACGCGCACGGTCCCTGTTTCCGCCGCCAACTCTATCCGGACTACAAGGCGACGCGGCCGCCGATGCCGGAGGATCTGCGCCCGCAGATTCCTTTCATCAAGGAGGCTGTCGCCGCGTTCAATCTGACCGCGCTGGAACAGACGGGCTTCGAAGCCGACGACATCATCGCCACCCTGGTACGCAAGCTGCCGGAGGACGACATCACCATCGTCAGTACCGACAAGGATCTGATGCAGCTCGTCACGTCGAATGTACGCATGCTCGACACCATGAAGGACAAAACCTTCGGCCCGCAGGAGGTGGCGGA
>JAILGY010000093.1:0-2544 GCA_024696325.1 bacterium
GGACGCAGGCCGTTGGTATCCAGCTTGATGTGCAGCGGCAAAGCACGCAGCTTGCGCAAAAAAGCGGGCAGCTCCGGTGCAATCGTCGGCTCTCCTCCGGACATTACCACCGCATCCACAAAAGGAATGCGTTCCCGCAAAGTGGCCAGCAGATCATCCTCCGAAAAAGGGGCAAGCTCCTCCGGATGTGACACCAGCGCCGCGTTATGACAAAAGGGACACCTCAGATTGCAGCCGCCCCAGAAAACAATGGAACTGATGTGCCCCGGGCAGTCAAGCAGACTGGTTCCCTGAAATCCCCGTATCGGCATCCTGATTTCCCTTCACGCCGCAAATATTTGGAACATACTCTTTGCGTTCGGCAAACTCTTCCTTCTTTCCCTTGTTCCACTGCTGAACCGGACGGAAAAATCCGACCACACGGGAATAAACCTCGGTTTTTTCACTGCATTTTTCTTGGCTCATACTTGTTTCTCCTCCTTTGGGAAAAATGGATATCTGTCGGGGGCGGCACGAAATTCCGGCCGCCCCGGGAAAAATCTTCTAGCCGTTGACCGCTTGGGACTCACGCCCATAGGGACATTCGAAATGGGCACCGGGGATATAGCCATGCACCGGGCAAATGGTGAAAGTCGGGCTGAGCGTGAAGTAGGGCAGCCGGAACTGTTCCGCGATACGCCGCACCAGAATCTGGGCTGTGCGCCAGTCTTCCAGCCGTTCCCCCAGGAAGCCATGGAAAACGGTGCCGCCGGTGTAGAGTGTTTGCAGATCGTCCTGGTGGGAGAGTGCCTCCCAGAGATCGTCGGTGCAGCCCACCGGCAGATGGGTCGAGTTGGTGTAGTAGGGTTCGTTATGCCCTGCGGTGATGATATCGGGATAGAGCTGTTTGTCCTTGCGGGCCAGCCGGTAACTGGTGCCCTCTCCCGGCGTCGCTTCCAGATTGAACAGATGCCCTGTTTCTATCTGGAAGGTTTTGAGCTGTTCGCGCATGAAAGTTAAGGTTTCTATGGCAAAGGCCTTGCCTTCTGGAGCATCAATGCCCATCCCCAACAGATTGCGGCATGCCTCGTTCATGCCGATAATACCAATGGTCGAAAAGTGGTTGTCCCAGTAGCGGCCAAAACGCTCATGAATGCCGGACAGATAGAAACGGCTGAAGGGGTAAAGTCCTTCGTCGGTGAAACGCTCCAGCTGCTTGCGCTTGATGACCAGCGATTCCTGGGCCAGCCGCATCAGATCGGTGATGCGCTCAAAGAATTCCGCAGACGTTTTCGAGAGGTAGGCCGCTCGGGGCAGATTGAGCGTCACCACACCAATGGAACCGGTCAGCGGATTGGCTCCGAACAGCCCGCCTCCCCGGCGCCGCAGTTCGCGGTTGTCCAGCCGCAGGCGGCAGCACATGGAACGGGCGTCCTCCGGATCCATGTCGGAGTTGATGAAGTTGCTGAAATAGGGGATGCCGTACTTGGCGGTCATCTCCCAGATGGGCCTGAAACGCGGACTCTCCCAGTCCAGATCCTTGGTAATGTTGTAGGTCGGTATGGGAAAGGAAAAGATCCGTCCGGAATAGTCGCCGTCCATCATGATCTCGCAGAAGGCGCGGTTGAACATGTCCATTTCCGGCTGGAAATCACGGTAACAGGCATCCTGCAGCTCGCCGCCGATGATCACTGCCTCCCGCCCCAGAGTGGGGGGCGGGGTGATATCCAGTGTGATGTTGGTGAACGGTGTCTGGAAACCCACCCTTGTCGGCACGTTGACGTTGAAGATGAACTCCTGGATCGCCTGCTTCACTTCGGAGTACTTCAGGCCGTCGTACCGGATGAAGGGCGCCATGAGCGTGTCAAAGTTGGCAAAGGCCTGAGCGCCCGCCGCCTCGCCCTGCAGGGTGTAGAAAAAGTTCACCGACTGCCCCAGCGCCGTCCGGAAATGGCGCGGCGGGCCGCTCTGCACCTTGCCATAGGCGCCGGCAAAGCCCTTGAGCAGCAGATCGCGCAGATCCCAGCCGCAGCAGTACACGGAAAGCATCCCCAGATCGTGCAGATGGAAGTCGCCGTTGACATGGGCATCGGCGATGTAGGAGGGATAAATCTTTTCAAGCCAGTAACGGCTGGTGATGCCGGAGGCAATATGGTTGTTCAGGCCCTGGAGGGAATAGCCCATGTTGGAGTTTTCGTTCACCCGCCAGTCTTCCTGCTTGAGGTAGGAGTCCACCGACTCGATGGAACGCCGGACAAATTCGCGGGCGCCCCGCATTTTTTCGTGCTGATCACGGTAGAGAATGTAGGCTTTGGCCACCTTGGCGTGACCGTTTTCGATAAGGCACTTTTCCACCAGATCCTGCACGTTTTCCACTGTCGGGATCCGGTCGTCCTTGTAAAAGATCTCCAAAAACTCCACTACCTGATGCGCAATATGGCGCGCCTTTTCCAGATCGCGCCCGCCGACCGCCCGAACCGCCTTGAAAATCGCCTGCGCAATCTTTTCTTCTTCGAAGGGCACCAGACGCCCGTCCCGCTTACGGATAAAATCCAGCATGACCGT
>JAILGY010000130.1:0-3682 GCA_024696325.1 bacterium
CCTTCCTCAATATTGCGGGCCGCGCCGAAGAAGCGTTTGGGCTTGTGCAGCGCATTGGCGTCAAGACCGCCGGAAAGCAGTTTGCCGCTGGGCGGGATCAGCGTGTTGTAGGCCCGGGCCAGGCGGGTTATGGAATCCAGCAGAATAACCACGTCCCTCCGGTGCTCCACCAGCCGCTTGGCCTTTTCGATAACCATCTCCGCCACCTGCACATGGCGGGAAGGCGGTTCGTCAAATGTGGAGGAAATAACCTCCCCTCGCACCGAACGCTGCATGTCTGTCACCTCTTCGGGACGTTCGTCGATGAGCAGCACGATCAGATATATCTCGGGATGGTTGGCGGTAATGGAGTTGGCGATATTCTGCAGCAGCATGGTCTTGCCGGTCCGGGGCTGCGCCACGATGAGCGCGCGCTGGCCTTTGCCCACCGGGCTCGCAAGATCCATGACCCGCATCGGCAGGTTCTCGGCCGAGGTTTCCAGCACAATCCGCTCCTGGGGGTAGAGCGGCGTCAGGTTGTCGAACAGCGTCTTGTCACGGGCCACCGCGGGATTTTCAAAGTTGACCGCTTCCACCTTGAGCAGGGCGAAGTAGCGCTCCCCTTCCTTGGGCGGGCGGATCTGGCCGGAAATGGTATCGCCGGTACGCAGATTGAAACGCCGGATTTGCGAGGGGGAAACATAGATGTCGTCCGGTCCCGGCAGATAGTTGGAGTCCGGAGCTCTCAAGAAACCGAAGCCATCGGGAAGGATCTCCAGCACCCCTTCGCCGCTGATGGCGCTGCCGCTGCTCTTTTCGACAGTACTGTTCAGAATGGCGAAAATCAGGTCCTGCTTGCGCAGGCTGGAAACGCCCTCCAGGCCCAGGTCACGGGCAATGGCCGTGAGTTCGGCAACTTTTTTCTTTTTGAGTTCCTTGACATCCATATCCATAGCTACGCTTGCTCCTTGCCAGGGCCCCTCACCGAAAAAGCATGGACAGGCGAACAGACCCGTCCCGGGGCCGGTTTCTTAACACAGCTCATCCCGCAAGCCTTAAGGGCTTGCGGCCCTGAATACCGCACGGCACTTCTCCCGCACGCTTCATGGCCGGCAGACATCCGGCATTGCTCTCTTTGTCGGGGAAAACGAAATCATCAATGAAAAGAAGAAAAGGTTCAAAAGATTCAACAGATTTTCAACAGACTCTATACGGCCAACCGGGATTCCCGGCACATCGCCGCGGAATCCCGTTTCAAAAGACCAAAAACACCTCTATAGAACGAAATAAAAGGGATGGAAAACCGGTTGATTGGGCAGATTTTGTACATCCTTTGCCGGGTCTTGTCAATGGGAGGCCGGCGCGTAATGCACGAAAAACCGCCCTCACCAGCCCAGTTTCATGTGATCCGCCACATCGTCAAGCAGTTTCTCATAGACTTCCGGAACAACACTCGCGTTCAGCAGGGAGGCAGAAGTCTTTTGAAGAATGCGCTTTACACCGTCCAGCGAGACGAACTTCAGGCGGACATCATTGGTCTTGTTGTAATGCGCCTCGTCAAAATCGGGATACTGCAGTTCCAGGAAAGGATCTTTGGGCGAGCTGTTGTACTCCCACATCAGTTTGCCATCCCTGGAAACAACGGCGGCGCTCGCCAGAATCACATTGTATCCGGTGGTCAGATACCCCAGCCGGGTCCGATCCCAGTGGGTCATGGGAACCTGTGCACCTCCCAGGGCCACGATCAGAAGGCTGTCCACCGCATTTTTCTGGCACACTTCCCCCACAGCGGCCGCGTTGAACTGATAGCCGCGGTAGAAATCGTTCTTCTTGACCGCCGGAGTGCTGCCGCTCACCAACGCGGAAAAAAGCTCCGCCGGATCGCCCGCGACCTGCCGCACATCGAAATAGTCTTCCTTCTTCTTCAGTTTCTGAATCAGATAGGCATGTTTTTCCCGATTGTTCTCCCGCAGAATCTGGATCACGGCCGAGCGTTCCGGATGCAGAATGGCGGAATTGGTGTCCACCAGCAGGGGCACCACACCCAAAGTTCGGACCTTCGACCGGTATTCGGTGGTCGAAACCAGATAATCCTTGCTTACACAGCCCGCCAGCACTGCCATCACCAGCGCCAGCATGCCCACACATATCCACTGTCGTTTCATCGCCCACCTCAAAAACATGTTGGAGTTTACAAAAACGATCCCCGCGCCTTCCCTGGAGGGCGCCTTGCCATTCAGGCACCGGCCAAATGGCAAAATAGCATAGCACAAGCATTCAAAAATCCGCAACAATGCGGATTTGACAAAAAAAAACGTTTCCGCTAGGTTGTTTCCCGTTTGTTTGTCAAACGCTGCTTCTTTATCGCGAGTGGTGGAGGGACAGGCCCTGTGAGACCACAGCAACCGGCGTCGCCAATGCGACGTGCAGAGGTGCTAACTCCTGCCCGCTTCAAGGCAAACCGCCTTGCGCGGGAAAGATGAAGAGCCGCGTTCGGTCCGGCCCCAATGCCGGAATCCGTACCCGGCCCTTTTTTTCAAAAAGGGCTTTTGTTTTTTGCAAGGAGTGCCATGCCGGAGAAAGCTTCCCCATCCTCCGTGGGACTGGTCACCACGGAAAGCGTCACCTTCGATACCGAACTGCGGCTGGAAAGCGGCCGTCTCTTGCGGCCGGTCACCCTGGCCTTTGAAAGCTACGGGCATCTCAACGACGATCGCTCCAACGCCATTCTGGTGACGCACGCCTGGACCGGCGACGCCCACGCTGCCGGGCGCCACAGCGAGGACGAGCGCAAACCCGGCTGGTGGGACAACATGATCGGTCCCGGCAAGCCGCTGGATACCGACCGCTACTTTGTGGTGTGCAGCAACGTGCTTGGCTCGTGCAAGGGCTCTACCGGCCCGACCAGCATCAACCCCGCCACCGGCTCGCCCTACGCGCTTTCCTTCCCGGTGGTGATGATCCAGGACATGGTGCGCGCGCAGAAACTGCTGATCGACTACCTGAACATTCCTTCCCTGCTCAGCGTTATCGGCGGCAGCATGGGCGCAATGCAGGCGCTCTCCTGGGCGATACTCTACCCGGAAACGCCCCGCTCCATCGTGCCCATCGCCGGCACCGGACGGGCCGCGCCCATGGCCATCGCCCTCAACGGGCTGGCCCGGCAGGCGCTCTACAACGATCCGCTCTGGAAAAAGGGCAACTACAAGCCGGACGCCCCGCCGGAAAGCGGCCTGGCGCTGGCCCGGGCGGTCGGCCACATTTCCTTTCTCTCCGCCGCCTCCATGAAGATCAAGTTCGGCCGGCGTTTTTCCGCCCGCGACGGACTTTTCGACTTTTTCGGCAAATTCGAGGTGGAGCGTTATCTCGACTACAACGGCAACAACTTCGTGCGGCGCTTCGACGCCAACTCGTTCCTCTACCTGGCCAAGGCACTTGATCTCTTTGACGCCGCCTGGGGCTTCGACAGCCTGGAAGCGGCGCTTGAACACATCGCCTGTCCCTCGCTGTGGTTCGCCTTCAGTTCCGACTGGCTCTATCCGCCGGAAGATACCGAACTGCTGATCGACACGCTGCGCAAGCTGGGCAAGAACGTGGAGTACCACCGAATCGTCTCCGACTACGGGCACGATTCCTTCCTGGTCGAACCGGAAAAATTCACACCGCTGCTGGTGGACTTTTTGCGGCGAATCGATGAATCCTC
>JAILGY010000166.1:0-36476 GCA_024696325.1 bacterium
CTGCACTTGGCCGTTGGGCGACGACGGCGTTGCCTGCATCGCCGGCTTTTCCTGATGCGCCACCGTGCTTACAACCGGTTTTTCTACAGATGCCTGAGCTTGACCGTTGAGCGACGGCCCTGCTTGCGTCGCCGGTTTTTCCTGATGCGTCACCGTGCTTACAATCGGTTTTTCCGCGGATGCCTGCACCTGGCCGTTGGGCGACGACGGAGTTGCCTGCGTCACCGGCTTTTCCTGATGCGTCATCGTGCTTACAACCGGTTTTTCCGCGGATACCTGCACTTGGCCGTTGAGCGACGGCGCTGCCTGCGTCACCGGCTTTTCCTGATGCGTCACCGTGCTTACAACCGGTTTTTCCGCAGATGCCTGCACTTGGCCGTTGGGCGACGATGGCGCTGCCTGCATCATCGGTTTTTCCTGATGCGCCATCGTGCTTCCAAGCGGTTTTTCCGCAGATGCCTGCACTTGAGCGTTGGGTGATGGCGCTGCCTGCATCACCGGTTTTTCCTGATGTGCTACCGGGCTTACAACCGGTTTTTCCGCAGATGCCTGCACCTGGCCGTTGGGCGACGGCACTGCCTGCATCACCGGTTTTTCCTGATGTGCCATCGTGTTTCCAACCGGTTTTTCCGCAGATACTTGTACTTGACTGCTGGTTGAAGATGTCGTTTCCTCTGCTGTTTTCCCTTGCTGCCGTGTTACCGCCCTCGGCATATCATTCGGCGACGATTTCATCGCCTGCGCAAAAGCTTCAACATCTTCCGGGAGGGGCGGCATGGGGGCCACATCTGAAGTACCACCGAGCAAAGGATTTTCCATCATGCTTATCTTCACAACGGTCATGGTTTTCTCCCTCCCCTATTCGTCTTCTTCAGTGTTTATGGAACGAGGTTTAAACTCCTCGGTTTCGAGATCTTCCTGACGTTCCGCTTCCTTTTTGGCTTCGGCCTTCCAGATATCCTTGTGTGCAACAATTTTGGCAGTTTCCCTCTGAGCGGTTTTAACTGCCTGACGTGCCTGCTCCACTGCGGCCTGGCACTTTTCCAACTCGACACGTGCCTGTTCTACCGCCAGTATCTTGCCCTGCTCCTCGTTGGCCAGAGCCGCCAGACCGGCACGAAACTTGTCGAGCTCAGGCATGGTTATTTCCTGCCCCATAATCTCGGTGTAGCGCCGTTCTTCCTCTTCAAGACGCCAGATACGATACTCTTCCAACTCCCGCTGACGCTGCACAATCAAATTTTCCGCCTCACGAACCGCCCGCTCCGCACGCCGCAGTGCATTTTGAGCCGCATTCTCCCGGAAATGGCGCACGGTGAGCAGAGGCTCCAGCGGATAACTTGCCGGCATCAGGAAACAACTTTCAAAAGTGCCTGCAGGGTCTCGTCAAATGTGCTCTTTTCACCCAAACCCTGTTTCAGAAAAGCGTTCACGGCATCAATGCGGCTCAGGGCATCGTCAGCGTCCTTGTCCGATCCCTTTTTGTACTCGCCTATTTGCACCAGTAGTTCCACTTCGGCGTACTTGGCCAGAATTTTACGCAACTTTTGTGCCGCCTGTTTGTGTTCTTTGGTGACAATGGAGTTCATTACACGACTGACGCTGGCCTGCACATCAATGGCAGGATAGTGGTTGGCGGCCGCCAGCTTGCGTGACAGTACAATATGCCCATCCAGAATGGAGCGGGTTTCGTCGGCTATGGGCTCGGTCATATCGTCGCCCTCTACCAGCACGGTATAAAGCGCGGTAATGGAGCCCTTGTCGGAATTCCCCGCCCGTTCCATAAGCCGCGGCAGAGTGGAAAAAACCGAGGGCGGAAAACCGCGCCGGGTCGGCGGTTCTCCGGCAGCCAAACCAATTTCACGCTGCGCGCGCCCGAAGCGGGTGACCGAATCCATCATCAGCAGCACACTGCGTCTCTGATCTCGGAAGTATTCCGCCACAGCGGTTGCCGTATAGGCAGCCTTAAGACGCTCCATGGAGGAACGATCGGAAGTGGAAACCACCAACACGGCTTTCTTGCGTCCTTCGGGACCCAAGTCGTGTTCGATAAATTCCCGAACCTCACGACCACGCTCTCCAATAAGCGCCAAAACGCAGATATCCGCCGAACAGCCCTTGATAATGCTGGAAAGCAATGTACTTTTGCCGCCGCCAGCCGCCGCGAAGATTCCCATGCGTTGTCCTTCACCGCAGGTCAACATGCCGTCCAGCACTCGTAATCCCAACGAAATAGGTCGATCGATGATTTTGCGCAACATCGGATTGGGAGGATCCGCGTAAACTGGATAGCGAGAACTGGGCCTCAAGGGAGGGCCACCATCAATAGGCTCGCCCAGACCATTTAAAACCCGTCCCAGGAGATCTTCTCCTACTGGTACGGAGTGCACTTCGCCGGTGGGAATGACCTCGGTAGCTGGAGAAATTCCCTGTAAATCACCCAACGGAGTCAGAAGCGCAATTTTCTTGATAAAGCCGACCACCTCGGCCCGCAGGGTCCAATTGTCCCAAGGGTTGCGCAGAATACAGATTTCCCCAACTTTGACTCCTGGCACCACTGCGCGGACAATTGTCCCTACCACCTGTTCGACCCGGCCACGGACCTCCACAGACGAGGTGGTTTTGACTGTATCCTCCAGCATCTGCCCAATATATTCGAAGGCCATAACCTTAGCCTCTATTTCCTGCCTGAATGCGTGAGGTGAAAGCTTTTTCCAACGCTCTCAGCTGAGTTTCCAGACTGGCGTCAATAACACCCAGTTCGCTTTCCAGAATACATGAGCCCTGTTCCAGACGGGCATCCGGCACCAATTCCAAAAAGCTTTCCGCTCCGGACGCAGATTTCAGCATTGGCTCCAACGCGGTTCGTACAGCCTTATCATCAGCGGGTGCCACGCGTATTGTAACCCGGCTTTGGTTGCGAACTTTAAGCAACCCTTCCCGTACAATACGAACTATCCGTTCATCGCTGTCCAATTCTCCAATAATTTTGCGCACTGCCTGGTTAACCACATCAATAAGCGTGGCTTCGATGCCTTCAATGAATTCTACCGATGACATGACGGTTTCCATAAGCTTTTCGGTATGTTCCAAAAGCCCTTCCTCCCGTCCGTCCCTGTATCCCTCCTCCTTGCGTTGCTGGTAGGCTTCCTCAGCTTTTCGAAGGATTTCATCTGCGCGAGCACGCGCCTGTTCTAATAAACCGTTGGCTTCAGTTAGCAGTGCAAAGTCTGCCGCTTTCAAAACCCTTGTGCCGGCAGCCGGCCGTACCACATCTCCAGTTATTTGAAATAGGGAGCCCATTGCGGAGCCACCTCCTTCAAAAGAATTTTTTTCAGACCAAACCAAATCACATGGCGTACTTCCGCGGAAGGTTTTTCCCACTCCAGCGTTTCCTCCAATTTTTCCTCAAAAATTTTTCTGAGCGACTCCGGCCAGGAAGCAGAACAAAGAGACATCGCCCATATGCCATGTTTGCGAATCCGCTCCAAAAGCGGCAATTCCAAATCCTCTTTACAAAAATGGCGGCTTACGCCGCCAAGTTGATACTGCCCACGGTGCACCGCATAGTCGTATATATCTTCTCCCAAACTCTCCCGAAGAGCCAAGACTTCGGCCCGAAGAACAATTTGAGCTATCTCTTCCGCATGCACAGCGACTCCAAACAACTTCTGCAATTTTTTGAGACTTGCTTCATCGACCAAAGCCAAGCGACGAGATTCTTCCGTAAAATCCCAGAAGGCTTCCTGAAACTCTGCAGTTTTAAAATGCTTGCGTACCGCAGGGCTCCGCCACAATGCGGCGGCATCCAACCCGGCAACTGCAGAAATTTCCTCCGGAACCGGTGGAATAACGGCACTGTTGAAATTGGCTATCGCCTGAAACAGCAAAGGATTGTGGGCAATAATGTCAAAAAAAAAGCCCTTGTCCATACGTATGCACCATCAGTTTATCCGGCACTTTTTGTATCAAGTGCCGACTTGCGTTTGCGACGCATCAGGAACATCACGCCCAAAGCGACTAAACCACCCAATGCAGCCAGAGCCACAAGAACCGCACCGAGAAGCAAATAAGGCGAACCGCTCTCCGTTTCAAAAGCCAATCCCAGGAATGTTTTGCGGGGCTGCATGGGCACCGTGTAGGATTCCCGCACCGGTACCAACATGACCGAAATCTTTTCATAGTCTAGTCCGGGTACAGCTCTGGCGGTTACTTCACGAATTTTGGGGATGAGGTCCGCCACTTGTGATTCGGGCGTATGGCGGAGAAAAACCGCAGCCGATGGCGGCGTACGGACATCGGTTGCCGAATCCGTACTGGCCAGTACGATATGAACTCGCGAGGTCAGTACACCGTCAATTCGGGAAAAGGTGTCAGCCAATTCTTGTGAAATAGCGTAGGAAAGGCGTGCCTGTTCCTCCGAAGGCGAGGAAATCATGCCCTGACCGGAAAAAACCTTTCCCAGATTATCGAAGGCTTCATCCGGCAGACCACTTTCCCGCAAAATTTCCAACGACTGGATTATTTCACTGTTATCCACAGTGATCTTGAAACCGGCTTTGCCCGCTGCCACCTTGCGCGCATGAATTCCCCGTTTCAAAAGTGTGGAAAGCATGACATTGGCCTGCTTTTCAGTAAGCCCCTGGTAGAGTTCCTCCTGACATCCGGCAACAAGCAGGGCCATCAAGACAAGTCCGGCTATCACTACTCCTCTGTGCTTTCCGTTTTTTTTCTTTGCTCGATTCACTTTCTTCCCTTTTTCTGCCTTGCGGATAACAAATGTGTCTTCAAAAACGGAATCTTTCCGTTTTTTCCAGCCGGTCAACCCTGCTGCTTCAACAAAGACTCAAAGCCTTGCCCAGTCTGCTGGGAAACTTTCACCGCGCCTGTTGCCTCCACCTTAAGCATCCCCACCAGATACTGGATCCGGTAGAGTTCCACCGGAGAAATTTGGCCGCCGCCAGCCTTTTCCAGCAGTTGTGAAAGTTCTGTCACCTGTTCCCGGAAAAAAGGACCAAACTTTGTTTCTTCCCGCTGCGACACCTTCCAGTCAAAACTGTTATTTTCCGCAATACGGGAAGGATCCGTCACGCGCTCCGACACAGAAAGTAAATCCGGCGACACATTAAAAGGCACATTCTCAGCAGCAACCGTCTCTGACGGCATTCGCTGACTTTCCGTCACAGATGGCTGTGCTTCCATTGCCCTTTCAAATTCCCGCACCAAGTCCTGGGGAGGTTCTCCAGTTGGTCCTGTCGTGGCGCGGAGTTCCGCTCCAGGAGAAATCCCCGATTTCTCTACCATCTCCCAAAGACGCGAAAGAGAAGATGTCAGGGCGGAAAATTCCATACCGTTACTCCCGGAGAAAAGAAGATTCCTTTAAATCTTCACGCGCAAACATCCTTTAAAAGGCTGTCGGCCAATGTTGCAGCCGGTGAAGTACCAGAGGCCAGCGGCGCTAAAATTTCCTTTGCCTCGTCTTTACGTCCTGCCAGGGCCAGACACAGACCCAGTATAGACAGGGCATCTGCATCTTCCGGATTGACCGCCAGCACTTCGTCCTTCAGCAGATGTTCAGCTTCGTCAAACCCGTTTACCACAACATAACTGAAAGCTTTGCCTATAAGCGCGGGCGCAAAACCTGGCTTCACCGCCAGCACTCCATCGTAAATCGCCCGTGCCTCAACGATGAACCCCTTTTGGCACCCGGCATTGGCTATATCCAGCAAACGTTGAACCTGCACATCAGAGAGCATAGATCCATTCCTTTACGAAAAATTCGGTTTCCTTCAAAGGGACAAGCCCTTTGAAGGAAACGATGGAAAATATGAAAGTATCGTTTTTCAAAATCCTGACAGCAGATTACCCGGTCCGCTGCGCCAGGGATTTCATCGAATCCGTCACGTTCTTGGTGACGTTGGAAAGCGTTTCCACCATGGTGTTGTAGATACCTATCTGGAACTGAAGCTGCATCAGGGCCGTCTGATCGACTTCATCCTGATTCAGCATCTCATCCATCTTTGCCTGGATCTGATCGCCCTTCTTGGCGACGGAGTCAAGACCGGCGTTGAACATTTTGCCGAGATCCAGTCCGTTGTTGATGGTGTTGATGGTCGAACTCATGGTTTCCTCCTTTTTTTGAATTTGTTTGACAGCTTCAAAGTTTTTCCAGAATTTTTCCGGCCGCTTCGGTTGCCGCAAAGATCTTTTGCGTCACAGCCATTTCATCCGGCGTCAAACCGGCATCCATGCGCCGCTTGACATCCAAATGCATTGTCAGGATCTCGTCGCGTAGAGCCCTAAACTCCATGCCGCTGCTGTTCATGTCCATTACGGATATCAATGTTTCACTCATGGTCTCCCCTTCAATGAATAGACTGTTACAGTTCCGTCTTTCTCCCGTAGCTTCAAGGCGTGGATACCAACTGTTTCCAACGTCTGCCCGGTAGGAAGCAAACCACCTTCAAAAATCCTCTCCCCATTTTCCAGCGTGATGAAAGGCATCGGTGTCACTACCACGCTTTTCACTTGCAAACCGCCCAAAACCGGCTTTGGCTCTTTCGACCACTCCGTTCCCCCGGAAAATACTGTCCGCTCCGGGTTCCTCAGACTCGGGGCACCCTCGAGATGTTTCTCCGAGAGAGTACTCCGTCCATTTCCCACGATAGTACTCTGTCCATTTTCCAAGGGCTGCGATGAATTCTCACTCTCTCTACCCTGATGTGAACGAATCATCACCTTTAACGGGATATCCAACTCCTTGCGGGTCTGCGCAAGAGCCTGCTGCAAAGCCCGGTGCTGGCGTTCATCGAAATCCCCAACAATTTCCAACATACCAGAAAGATAACGACGCTGGGTGCTTTTTTCCAGTTTCTCCGCCCGCAATAACGGCGCCAACACTGCTTCCACATCATTGGCGTAACGGATATGGCGCGTCGCCTTAAACTGGGGAATATCTTCCTGCACCGAATTAAACACCCATTCCTCAACACTGGCATCTTTAGTATATCCCGAAACCAGTATACCGCCTTTCGCATCCTCTTTGATTTCGGGATAAATGCCCCGGCTGTTGAATGCGGCCGTTGCAGCATTGAATCGATCGGCACCGACCTTCACACTAATACCAACCGGAAAATGCACCTTCTGTACCAACCTGACCAGTTTTCCCCGTTCTTCATCATTTTTCAAAAAACCTTCCACCACGATGCCCTTTTCGGCATTGCGAACCATCAGTTGCGAGAAACCGGCCTCCTTGAGCGTTTTTGCCAGAAATTGCTGTTGTTTTGCACGATCAGGACGCGGCGCCTGCCAAGTGATCATCAAACCACACAGGCATAAAATCGCAAGACAAAGTCCCAAAAGATGTCCCCAAAACGATCGCTTTTCAGAAACTATTTCCTCTTCGGGGCTTAGTTGTATGACGTCAACTTCGGTGTCATCTGCCACTTCGGTTGCAGCTATTTTATTGTCATCCTCCCCGCCCCCATCCTGAGGTATTTTTCTTTTGAGACTCTGACGAGAGCTCAACTCCTCTGCCACTTCGTGCCAACAGTCCACTCCCGCGTTTTCCTGTCTCTCCCAGGCAAAACAGCTCAGTCCCAGAAAGCAGAGCATCCGGGGCGGAAAATCCGCATCTTCAGTCAAAGGCACGTCGCCAAGCAGTACTTCGCCATCCAGAGGTTGAATTCGGACCCCTTCCGGGCCGATCTCCAGGCACGCATGCCGCAAAGCCACCGAATTGTCCTGCAGAATGATATCGCAGGAATCGCCGGAACCTATCACCTGCGTCCCCTCCGGCAATGCGATCTCGGCTCCCAGATGTGGACCGGAAAAGATGCGGACAGCTATTTCCATTACGGCCTGCCTTTCAAGCGAGGCCGTCGGACGCAGCCACCACCCCACTCCACTTCCTGCATGCGGTCCCGATCATGATAGTCGGCCTGGGTGGGTGTATGATGAAAGGTTGGTTCATCCAGCCGCGCAGGCACCGCCGGCAAATCGTCAAGATGCACCACCTTGGGAGTGATGAGGATGAGACGTTCCATCCGTTTGGTACTCTTGCTGGTCGTCTTAAACAACCGCCCAACATAGGGAATGTGCATCAACACCGGAATGCCACTGTCATTAACGGTCTTTTCTTCATAGGAGTATCCGCCGATCAGCAGGCTCTGACCAGTAGCGATGGTGGCCTGGGTATTGATCTTGGTCTGCTTGATAGGCGGCAGTACACCGGAAGAACCGTTTGAACTGCTGCTGTCATTGTTATCCTGATCGTCCTGCACATTGACCGCCAGCTTGATGGCCAAACTACCATCATTGTTATGCACGATATGCGGAGTCACCCGCAATACCGTACCTGCTTCCACCTTGAAGAGATCCACGGTTTCGTAACCCTGCACCTGAATATAGTAGGTACTGGTATTTTCCAGCGTAGCCTGGATGTTGTCGGCGGTCAGTACCGAGGGGCGTCCCAACATCCGTGCTTCTCCCTCCTCTTCCAAAGCCTGGACACGTGCCAGAAAGTAATCCATGCCATGCGTGTAGAGGGTCGAAATTGAAAGCCCCGGCCCGGAGAGACTTCCCGAAACCGGCAATTCGGAAATTGTCTCTGTAGAAGCGGATAACTCACCACCAGTGCTCCAACCGCCCTTGGCGGTACGATTGTTTGCTCCCTGATAGGTGATCCCCAGATCACGTTTGAAATTGGTATCAATATCCACGATCGCCGCATGAATCTCCACGAGTTCCACCGGTTTGTCCAAATCTGCTATGACCTTGGCATAGTAGGGCATCCGGTAGGAGGCGTCGTTGACCACTACGGCATTTACCCGTGGATCGGCCATGATGCTCACCGTACCTGCCGCCGAAGCTCCAGAATCCGCGGACGCGGCGTTCTCCTGTCCCGGGGAAGATTCTGCCTTCGCAGCATTGTCGGATTTTCCCCTGGAGGCCAATCCCTTGCCGCCCAGTTTGTCCACTGTTGCGGGATGCGATGAGGTCCGGGAAGCGCCCGTGGAAGGAGTTCCAGAGACCATGGCTTGCAGAATGCTTGCCACACCGGGAATGGTCACGCTCTTGTCCATGCTGTCCACCGTAATGTCTTCAGCCCAGGCATGTTTCAGCGGAAAAACCTTCATTTCAAAGGTGGATATTTGTGCCGCTTCAAGCGCCGCTGCCGCATTTTGAATCTGGGCGATGTAATCGGGAGGGCCATTGAGCACGATCATGGCGCCGTTGGGCGCAAGATGAGGAGGCAACTGCGGCGAAAAAACCTCTGCGCGACGCAAGGCTTCTATCAGCTGCCTGGCACCCAGAACACGCGGCGTGATAAAGGCGCGCGTTGTGTTTGCCTCGTTGTAGAAGTGGATGGTTTTGCCCATCTGGTACCAGGCTACGTTGAAAGCGGCCTTCATCCCATTGAGAAAGGTTTTTTCCGGCACACTGGAAAAACGGCCGCTTACCTTGCCGACGAGATCGGGAGAAATCACCGCACCTAATCCCTGGGAGTTGGCAAAGTTCGCCAGTACCACAGCCAAATCTTCCTGTTCAGCATAGTACGTAAACGGCGCTCCTGCAGCAAACGTCACACTCCAGAGCAACAGAAGGCCGAAAAAAAACGGCCGTTGAACCCGCTCGCTCACCATCTGCCCCAGTTGTTCATGGAGGAAAAGCTGAATGGTGACGAATTGATACCCATTCCCTGCCCTGCTTCGAGCTGATGGCGCCACCAGACAAAATCATTCAGAAAATCCCGCGCCTCATCCGGAAAACAAGTTACATCGTTCAAAGGCACCAGACGAGTCAGGTGCAAATGACCATCCGCCACTGACAGTACCGACTTACGCTTTTTGCAGATGGCTACCACCTTTTGTGCACAACGTTTCAACAGCTCTTCAGCATCGCTTTGCTCTTGAGGAAGAGGCCCCAGATCACCCCGCAAGACACCGGTTCTTCCCTCCGGCGAGAACAGTTCCATGTGAATATCTCCCTCCAGACGGAAATGAAAGATTCCTTCCTGATCCGGCAGGGCGGCGTTCCAACCGGCCGCAGTGGTGATGGCATCAGCTGCCTGCTGCAAAGATATGGATGGCATAGAAGCTCCACTGTTAACTTTTACAAAGGAAAGGTTGGAAAAAATCTCCCCAAAATATCCTGGATGATACTTTATTCCTCCGCTCAATTCCTGAAAATACCAAAATGCGTTCTGCTTCCAAAGAATGGGACATTTTTGCCGTTTAACGGTTCGGGCATTTTGGTGAAAAATTATTTGTAAAGTGGAAAATGATTATGCCAAAAATATGCCGCAGGCAAAAAGACGGCTGAAATTTCTGCGAGGAAAAACATCCTTTGAAAACAATATCTTGCTTTCTGCTTCTTTCGAAAAAATATGTACGAGATTGTGAAATGAACATTTTGAAATGTTTGCAGATTGTGACAGGTGTGGCATTTCTGCTATGGAGTTTTTACGCTTGTGCGGAACCCGTGAAAAAGTGGCGGGTCATCTATGTGGAAGGAGGCCCATACTCCGAGTTTCAGCAGACCCTGCGCGCCACCACCCAGAGTCTGGCACAACTGGGCGCAATCCGGAAAGGTGATGTGCCCATTCCAAAGAAGACACACGATAGCCGTCCCATGTGGGATTGGCTCTGCAAGCATGCCGAAGGCGATCAAATGGAATTTTTGCAGGATGGCTACTATTCGGCCAACTGGAGCAAGGAACTGCGTGCCCAGAACAAGGCTGCCATTCTCGAGAGGATCCGTACACGCAAGGATGTGGA
Organism: bacterium; assembly: GCA_024696325.1. Lineage (GTDB taxonomy): Bacteria > Desulfobacterota > Desulfuromonadia > Desulfuromonadales > JAAYDE01 > RGIG7977. The sequence goes on from JAILGY010000166.1 coordinate 10,779, forward strand.
CATGATCCTCGCCTTTGGCACCTGGGCGGGAATCGACATGGCCACCGACGAGCATCAGGTGCCGGTCATGTCGATTGCGGTAACCGATGCGGTCAAGGCGGACATCGTTAAAAGTATCGAAGATTCCGGACGCGATCACGTGCATGCGCTCGTGGATCCGGGACGCTACCAACGCCAGCTCACCATCTTTCATAATGTGTTTCACTTCAAACGTCTGGGCGTGCCATACGAAGATACACCCGAGGGACGTTCCCATTGTGCCTTCGACGAAATCGAGCAGAGCGCCCGCCAGCTCGGCATAACTGTCGTCCCCTGTGCCACCCAGCTCAATGTTCCCGACAAGGATACCAGCTTTCGGAATCTGAAAAAATGTCTGGAGACGCTCTCCACCAGTTCAGACGCCATCTATTTGACCATGTCGTCGGCTATGCAATGGCACCGCATGAAAGAGCTGCTGGAGCCATTGATTGATGCCGGCATCCCCTCCTTTTCCCAGCTCGGTTCTAAGGAAACCCGGCTGGGCGTATTGATGAGCATCTCCCAGAACGATTTTAAGCACGAAGGCATGGCCGCAGCCAAAGCGATCGTCAAGGTGATAGGCGGCGTCAAACCACGCGACATTTCTCAAATTTTTACCGGTCCTTTGGGGATGGCCATCAATCTGAAAATGGCGATGCTTATCGGCTGGGATCCGCCGCTGGAGGTGCTGACAGCCGTGGACAGTATCTATCAGGATCTGGCCAACGCTCAGGAAGAGTAAGTGGCGGCGCGCACTGCCAGAGGGATTTACTTTTGCCGTTTTGATGAAAGTTTTTTCGATGGGAGTTTGCGAGGTTGTGAAATGAACATTTTGAAATGTTTGCAGGTTGTGACAGGCGTGGTGTTTTTGCTGTGGAGCGTTTGCATCTGTGCGGAACCGGCAAAGAAGTGGCGGGTCATCTATGTGGAAGGCGGTTCCTACACCGATTATCAGCAAATCCTGCGCACTACCGCCCAGGGACTGGCCCAACTGGGCGCAATCCAGAAGGGCGATGTGCCCATTCCAAAGGAGACGCCTGATACCCGCCCCATGTGGGATTGGCTCTGCGAGCATGCCGGCGGTGACCGGCTGGAATTTTTGAAGGATGGCTACTATTCGGCCAACTGGAGCGAGGAACGTCGCGCTCAAAACAAGGCCGCCATTCTTGAGAGGATCCGCACACGCAAGGATGTGGACATGATCCTCGCCTTTGGCACCAGGGCCGGGTTGGATATGGCTACCGACGAGCATCAGGTGCCGGTCATGTCGATTTCGGTGACCGATGCGGTCAAGGCGGGCATCATCAAAAGTATCGAAGATTCCGGGCGCGATCACGTGCATGCGCTTGTGGATCCGGGGCGCTACCAACGCCAGATTGTCATTTTTCACAACGTGTTTCACTTCAAACGTCTGGGCGTGCCCTACGAGGATACGCCAGAAGGACGTTCCGCCTGCGCCTTCGAAGAAATCGAACGCACCGCCCGTCAACTCGGCGTGTCCATCGTTCCCTGCGTTACTCAACTCCGTATTCCCGACAAAGAGACCAGCTTCAAAAATCTGCAAAAATGTATGGAGAAACTTTCTATCAGTTCGGACGCCATCTATATGACCATCTCACCGGCCATACAGGGGAAACGCATGAAAGAACTGCTTGCACCGCTGATCGAGACCGGCACCCCCTCCTTTTCCCAAAGCGGTTCGGAGGAAACCCGGCTGGGCGTGCTGATGAGCATCGCCCAGAACGATTTCAGCCATGAGGGCATGGCCAGTGCCCAGGCAATTGTCAAGGTGCTGAACGGTACCAAACCTCGCGACATTTCCCAGATCTTCACCGGTCCTCTGGGAATGGCCATCAACCTGAAAATGGCGATGCTCATCGGCTGGGATCCGCCGCTTGAGGTGCTGGCGGCTGTGGACCGTATCTATCTGGATCTGTCCAACGCCCAGGAAGAGTGATTAAGCATTTGACCATTTCACCGGCCATACAATGGAACCGTATGAAAGAACTGCTTACGCCACTAATCGAGGCAGGTACCTCCTTTTCCCAAAACGGGCCGGAGGAAACCCGGCTGGGCGTGCTTATGAGTCTTGATCAAAGCAGCTTCAAACACGAAGGCATGGCCAGCGCTGAAGCGATTGTCAAAGTGATGGATGGAGTCAAGCCACGCGACATTTCCCAGGTTTTCACCGGTCCTCTGGGGATGGCCATCAATCTGAAAATGGCGATGCTCATCGGTTGGGATCCGCCGTTGGAGGTGCTGGCGGCAGTAGACCAATTTTATCAGGAAATTTCCAACGCACAGTATGAATAAAAAACGCTGCTTAGCACAAGCAAGGCAGCGTTTGAAAAAGTAATTTTTTATAACGCGTTTCCAGAAGAATACGTCCTCAGAAACGGCGAAAAGCAAAGATAGTAATGTCGTCGGACTGAGGCGTATCTTTGCGATACTTCAGCAACGCCGTATAGATGGCGGCAACCAGATCTTTTGAAGACGCTTTGCGGTTGTAGGCCAACAACTCCTCAATTCGTTTCTCTCCAAACAATTCCTTGGCACTGTTCATCGCTTCCGAAACACCGTCGGTGTAGAGCAGACAGATATCGCCTTCCACAAGCTGTGCCCGATGGGTGGCATAGACCATATCTGGCAGGGCACCCACCACCGGACCGCTGAGTTCTTCCAGCTTGCGCACCCCTTCATTATCACCTTTCCCCGCAACCACCAGAGGCAGACAATGCCCGCCATTGGCGTATTCCAACGTGCCGGATTCCGGATCAAAAATCCCGATGAACAACGTGACAAACATACAGCTTTTATTGTTGGCGCTCAGGCAGCTGTTGACTTTGGTCATCACGATGCCGGGATCTCGTTCCTCTGTCAGAGCATAACGGATCAACTGCAGGGTCATCGCCATGAAAAGCGCCGCCGGTACGCCCTTGTCGGAAACGTCGCCCACCACCAGAGCCAGCCGTCCATCGTCAAGCAAAAAACAGTCATAGAGATCGCCGCCTACCTCTTTGGCGGGGACCAGAAGAGCTGCCGGTTCGCAAGGGATATCCGGCGAAATCTCTGGTAAAATTCCCATCTGGATCTCCTTGGCGGTGTTGAGTTCACTTTCCATCCGTTCTTTGGAAATGGTCATTTCCAGCAAGGCCCGGACATTTTTATGCAGAGCCCTGCCCAGGTAGGCAAAAGCGCTGGCCAGCTGCCCCACTTCATCCTTGCGTTCTACCGGCAGCCCATCTGCAAAGGCAGCGGAGTTTTGTACATTAAAGTCGGTTTTCGCCAGCACCAGCACCTTGCAAATCAAAAGCCGCAGAGGCTTGAACAGCCAGGAGGCAATCCCAAATGTCAGCAGGAGGGAGACGGAGAGAAGAACCAAAGTCAACAGCACCATGTCATTGGCCAGCTCGGCGGATAGCTTGTTAATATCGGCGTGCGGTATCGTAACAAACAGATACCAGTCCAACGACTTGAAATAGATAACCCGGTAGAGGATCTTGTCCTCAAGTTCCTGTATATCCAGGTTGTGCCAACGACGCGACTCGGCACGGGAGCGATAGCGTTGCATTGTATGAGGGGAGATCTGGTTGAGAAAAAACTGTACTTCTTCTCCACGGGAGGCCAGCGGCTGGCGAAGACCGTCTGTCAGTATGATGCCACTGTTCTCGAACAGTGTCAGAGCGTCGATTGTCTCCTGGGTCTTGCGAATGATTTCCTGACGGGCCTCCATTTCCTCGGTGGTAATATCAACTTCCATGGCCAGAGACAAAACGCCACCACGTTCCGGCACTGGCAGGAAGTAAACCAGTATTTCCCTGTGAGTGCCGCGCTCGAGATTTTCCTCTGCCCTTACCCGAAACACCGCAAAATCGCCTTCCGGTGACAGACTCTCCTTCTTGAGCAACGAAAAAAGGGGCCGTTCTTTGTAATCCTTCTGGTTGTAGGTAATACCAAGCTTCCTAAGCAGCGGCATACCCAGTAAAGAATGGCAATGACCACCTTCCTCGATAAAGACATCCATATATTGTCCCTCGCTGGAAAGTGATTGCTGGTGGAGTGACATCTCCCGCTGAAGCTCTCCCTCGCTGCTGTTCCAGGCGATCCGCAGCAAAGCGGCGCTTTCCCTCAACTGCTTTTTGTACCACAGCACCTCACTGATGCGGTTTTTTAGGGAAGCAAGGTAGGCGGCATTGATACTGTCCTCCACGATTTGAGTCGTATCCTCCATAATCATCAGCCCATGTTTGTAAGCTGTGAAGGCCAGACGTTTGGTGGCCAGCCCGATGATGGGGATGGTTGACAGTGCGATAGCCACAACAACCAAAATGATCAGTTTGCCACGCAATGAAAGATTCATGGCGATGTCTTCCGTTTCTGGGCAAGCAAAGTCTCCGGAGATTTGAATTTAGCAGGCGTCATCATTTTTCCCCATGCGGAGCAGTTTCTTGCGCAGGCCTTCGCGGGTAATACCCAAAAGCGCCGCCGCCTGACTGCGGTTGCCAGCGACACGTTGCAGGATATTGAGAACATGGCGCCGTTCCATCTCCTGCAGGGTCAACATTTCATCCTTCTCTTCCGAAGATGTGCAAACATGCTCGGGACGTTGCGTCTGAACGGCAGCAGGAGAGAATGTCTCATGCTCCTCCGATTCGGAAGCCGTAGCAAGAATACGCGGCGAAAGATCCGGAACCGTCACCAGTTCACCCAGTGTCAATGCTGCGGCACGCTCCATTTCATTGTTGAGTTCGCGCACATTTCCCGGCCAGGGATAGTTCAGCAGCAACTGACGCACTTCGGGAGAAAGCATCAGCCGGCTACGCCCCATCCGGGCGCAGTGCTGTTCCAGAAACATCTGCGCCAAAAGCAGGATGTCGTCGCCGCGCTCCGTCAGCGGTGGCAAACGAATCTCCGCCACGTTGATCCGGTAATAGAGATCCTCACGGAATTTGCCAGAATGAGCGCTTTCCAAGAGCTCCACATTGGTTGCGGAAATCAAGTTAATATCCAGCGCAATAGTCTTTGAGCCCCCCACCCGCATAATCTCGCGGGATTCCAGCGCTCTGAGCAATTTGGCCTGATTGGCCAATGTCATTTCACCGATTTCGTCCAGAAACAGTGTACCACCGTTGGCCTCCTCCATAAGTCCCCTGCGAAAGCCAACGCCGGTTGCCACGCCCTTTTCAATGCCAAAAAGTTCACTTTCAAACAGCGAATCGGGAATTGCCGTGCAGTTGACAGCAATAAAAGGGCCTTCACGGCGTGGCGAATTGAAGTGAATCAGACGCGCCACTACCTCCTTGCCAGTACCGGTGGCACCCAGGATCAGGGTGTTGATGGGGCGGTTCGAGATGGAAAGAGCCATTTTTATTACCTTGCGCATAGCCGCGCATTGTCCCAGCACTTTGCGAGGCTGCCACGTTTCCTGCACGGCGCGCATGAGGTTGGCGTTGCGTTGCATGAGCTGACGCTTTGCCGCTTCCAGTTCCGCATTGCGCGCCTGAAGCTCCTGCACCAGATCGGAACTGCGAAGCTCACGCCCTCCCACCTTGACCAGCATCATGCCAAAGGCTTCGGCCAGCCGTACCAGTTCCGGAGGACCCGCATCCTGGCGCGTGAAGCGAAACAGCTGGTCTTCGTTGGCGGGCCGTCCCCAGGCCAGATCATCGCAGAGGTTAATCAATGTATTGAACAGTTCATTGGATTCATCGTTCTTGTTGCAAGCACCTCCAGCGGTTTTTGTTGGACAGGATTTATCCGTTTTACTTCCTTTGTTGCCGCTTTCACTTTCTTTCATCGCCCGATCCGATGTTTTTTCAGTTGTTCAAGGACTGGACCCAGCGCAGTACCTCGGCCACCGGGCCTATCAGATCCTTTGGAATAAAGGAATTTTCCGTGCCGTATTCAAACAGGCTGTGCGCCAGAGGCACATTCTGCATGATGGGTATGCCCTCCTCTTTCGCCACGGCGATCATTCGCTCCGCCAGTATTCCCTCCCCCTTGGCCAAAATGAAGGGCAAGGGTATTTTCTCCTTGTCGTAGTCAAGCGCGATCGCGTAATGCGTCGGATTGGTAATCAGCACCTTGGCCCTGCGGACATTCTCCATATTGTTCTGCGCAATCAACTCCTGATGCAGCTGCTTGCGTTTTCCCTTGATATGTGGATCTCCTTCCATTTCCTTGTACTCCTGTTTAACTTCTTCCTTGGACATCATGTGCTGTTTGCCGTACTGCCAACGTTGAAACATGTAATCCACCGCAGCGATGACACAGAAGGCCCCCCCCGCCTTTAGCACCAAATCCTGCAAGGTATTGCCCAAAACGTTCCACATTCCTTCGATATCGCCGTAGCGGATGCTGAAGAGCGTGCGAAAATGGTCGGTTATCACTAGCCTGACCATCTGTGCCAGAACCAGTACTTTGACGATATTCTTGATCAGCTCGACGGCATTGCGTACCGAGAAGACCTTCTGAAACCATTTTGCGGGATTCAGATTTTCGGCCTTGGGCATGGCGGCCTTGAAGGCAAAAACCACTCCTACCTGTCCCAGATTGGCCAGCAGCGCCACCCCCATCACCATGACGACCAGAGGGCCAACAATCAGCAAACCACCCTTCAATTCCGCCGCCACAATCATCGGCAGCGCTTCGGAAAACGGTAATGACATAAAGCGCATAGGGACCCGCATCATATCCGAAAGCGTCAGAAGAAGAGTCTTCGACATGGCAATACAGTAGATTCCCACCGCCATGACGCTTAAGGCCGAGGCAATGTCCTGGCTCTTGCATACATCCCCCTTTTCACGCGCGTCCCGAAGACGCTTGGGAGTTGGTTGTTCGGTTTTATCGTCACTCATGCCTTTTTTCTCAAAAAGCTATTTCAGAGAAAAAATCCCCTTATGGCACCAGCAAGCCATGAAGTTCACGGAAATCGGTGGTAATTTTGCCGAACATCTGCGGCAGATCCGCCATAAGCATACCAAAATATACCAGCATCAAAAAAATGGCTACACCACTTTTGATTGGCATTGCCAGCACATAGACGTTCAACTGCGAGGCAAAACGGTTGATGAGTCCCAAGGAAACATCCGTCAGCAGACAGGCTACCACCACAGGCCCGGAAAGGAGAAGCATCATAAGCACGAGCCAGGCCACCTGACGCGCGAAAAAAAGCGGAAAGGCCAAATGGTGCATGGCGCTCAGGGGCAGGAGTTCCATGACTGGCCAGGCTTCGTAGCCGCCATAGACAAGAACGAGGAAGGCAAGAAACGCGCCGCTGGCGTAAAAGAAATAGACCGTGCTCTGCAGAAAGAAAGTACCAAACGGTGAACTCTGCTCTCCCGAGAGGGGATCGGCGTCGGAAGCCATGGAAGCACCACGCTGATTGTCGATAAAAAAACCGGCGCTCATGATAGCCCAGAACAGAAAACCCGACAGAAAGCCAAGGAACAGACCCAGCAGGCATTCCTTGAGGATCACAGTGGTACACCAGAGGATAGCGGCTACACCGCTTCCTATGTCCGCTGAGGAAACCTGTGCCACCAGTGCCGGATGCAACACCATGTAGCAGGCAAAAACCGCTACAGTTCTCATCTGGCCGGTCAGTACCGTACTTCCCATGAAAGGTGCCACCTGTGCCATGACAAAGAGCCTCGGCATTCCCAGCAACAACGCCAGCAGATTTTCGTAAAGCTCCAGATCTTTGACCAGTTCGTCAATCATGCATTTTTTTATAAATAAAAGGGACCAGCCGTTCTTTAAAACTCACAGCATATAAAAACGGTTGAAGATCTCGTTGGCATAGCGCAGCAATTCGGCCCCCAACCAGCTTCCCATGACAAACAGCGTCACCACCACCGCAATAAGCTTGACGCCAAAGGTCAGCGTCTGTTCCTGAAGCTGGGTGATGGCCTGTATCAGGCTTAAAAGTACACCGACAATGGAGGCCACCACAATCGGCGGCATCGAAAGCATCATCACCAGATAGAGCGCCTGAACAGCGTAATTCAAAGCGGTGGATTCCATAAATGGCGCTTCCTTTCCCCAAAAACCGCCCCTAATGTATGAACATGGATGTCATGAATTCAGTCATCTGCTTCGCCGTACTGCCGAATGACAGCCTTAAGCTTCAGCGCCATTTTGTACAACCAGTCAAAATAGCTGTTCCAAGCGGATTCACCGGATTGAACGTCCGCATTGAGCTTAGCTCGAATGCTGCAATCCTTGTTTCCAACAGTCCAATCCAGCGCCATGCCAAGATGGTTTTCAATAGCTTCCTTGTTGTCTATAAATTTTCCATAGTTTTCTTTGTAGTCACATATATAGATTGCCGCTCCTATATATTTTCGCTGGACGCTTATACTGAGGTTTATCCTGAATGCTCGATTGCCGACGCTTAAATTGTAGAAAGATTGAGGACCAGGTTTTTTTATGGAAAAATTCTTTTTGTAGTCCTGTATGTTTTCAACATAGGCATTGAATGCCTGCCAAAACGATAACCACAACTTCTTCGTATCATTGTTTACCACCTTTGCCCAGTCATTCGGGCGTTCAACGATGTTGAATTTCGGCGCAGGCAGCGAATCATTGATTTTCCATAGTTCGATTTCCAGCAAGAAAAAGCCGATCTTTTCATCCGTGTGCTGGTTCAGCCAAGCTACGGCCTGTTGATGTTCCTCCCTGGCATGTTTGACGATCCATACTATAAGTTCGGCGTCCTTGCCCGAAGCATAGGTAATAATTTTGCCCAAGTGATCGTGATTGGTGTCTTCAAGTTGGTTCTCAATGATGATTTTTCTCCCGGTGCCTTCCTCCACAGCATACAGGTCAACACTGAAACCTCCGACAGACGATTCCTGCTCTTCCAGCATCATATCAATGCCTAGAGTTTCACCCAATAAAGCAAGATTTTCCTCCTGCGCCAGCCAGTTGGAAAAATCCCTCGCTTCATGTGGCCAGATGTCGCGCAAATCGGGAATCTTTTCCATTCTCCCCAATGCTGTCATGTCGATATTCTCCTGAAAGCTGTTCCGCCAATCCTCCCAGTTTTATACTCGCTTTGCGTCGCATTGGATAAGTGGCGTGTGTCGTTAATTATCCGTCGCCCGCTAGCAGTTCAGTCCATGTACTAGGCTCAAAAAAGTGTTGATAGAACAAAAAAACTTTCAAATTTTGATCCGGTTGATCGGCTGGACGGAGATTTCCGGCGTTACCTCCTGATAGGCAATGACCGCCAGCTCATAGTAATCCCCCTCTATCAGACGCCGTACATAACGACGGATATCCATGGAGGCCATGAGCACCGGGCGCTGGGTATGCGTCTTGTACTTGCCCATTGCTTCACCCACCGCCTGCACAAATTTCTGCGTGGTATCGGGATCCAGCGCCAAAAACGCGCCTGCAGAAGTCTGGCGCACCGATTTGCGGATGATTTCCTCAAGACCTGGATCCATCAAAATCGCCGGCAACATGTTTTGGCCACGGGAATACATGTAGCTAATCTGACGCTTGAGGGCGCTGCGCACGTACTCCGTGAGCATGACAATATCCTTCTCCTTGGGACTCCATTCGATCAGAGCCTCCAAAATACTGCGCAAATCACGGATGGAGATCTGCTCCTGCGCCAAACGCTGGAAAATCTCGGCAATGCGCTGCACCGGCAAAAGACGCGTCGCCTCGCGTACCAGATCGGGAGCACGTTCCTCCATTTTGTCCAGCAAATATTTGGTTTCCTGCATTCCAAGAAAAGAGGATGCATGCCGCGAGAGCAGAAGCGATAGATGATAGGCAAGAATACGCGCATGGTTCATGCAGGAAATGCCCGCCTGTTCCAGAGTGGGCACACGATCTTCCGCCACCCACAGCGACTCCACATCCGGCAGAAACTTCTCCCCTTCTGTGACCTCCACTCCGAACATCGCCAGATTTTCCTTGGTATCGCGCGCCAGGACCATGCCCTTTTCCAGTTTTCCCCGCGCCAACGGAATTTCGTTAAGATTCAGCACATAGGTCATATCCGGCAGAGATGGATTGGGACGGATGTTGATGCCCGGAAATGGTATACCCAGATCGAAGTAGAGCGCCCGGCGTAGGGTGACTAGCTCCTCGTTGAGATCGTTGTAGGGCAACGCTGTGCTGATCTCATTGGAAATATCGAGAATTATGGGAACTGTAGGGGCAAATTCGTCCTGCCCTGCGGAAGGTCGCTTCTGGGCCTTGCCGGATATCGCCGGCGCCAACGATTTTTTCAGTTCTCCTTCCTGATTTGGTGCCTTGGGCCTGGACTGCATAAAGCGCAGGGCATAGCCCAGTCCGGCCACCAGCACCGCCAACGAAAAAAGCTGCGGTTTGGGAAAACCTGGCACCAGAGCAAAAATGAAGACCAGGCCTCCAGCCATCAGCAGTGCCTTGGGCTGGGCGAAAAACTGCTGCCCCACCACCGCGCCTATGTTGTCGTCCGAGTCACCGGAACGGGTGATCAGCACACCTGCAGAGATGGAAATGATGAGGGAGGGGATCTGTGACACCAAACCGTCGCCGATGGTAAGGATGCCATAGGTGTGCAATGCCTCGCTCGCCGTCATGCCATTCTGCGTAATGCCAATAATGGTGCCGCCCACAATGTTGACGACGGCAATCACCATACCAGCAATACTGTCGCCCTTGACGAACTTCATGGCGCCGTCCATGGCGCCGTACATCTGGCTTTCCAGACCAACGCGGTTTCGACGACGCTGTGCCTCCTCCATGTCGATGACCCCCGCGCGCATATCCGCGTCGATGGACATCTGTTTGCCCGGCATGGCGTCCAGCGTGAATCGCGCGCCGACCTCAGCTACACGCTCGGCGCCTTTGGAAATAACGAGAAACTGCACAATGGTCAGGATCAGAAAGACAACCGCGCCCACCACGAAATTACCGCCCAAAGCGAATTCCCCAAAAGTGAAGATAATTTCGCCGGCATCGGCCTGAAGCAGGATCAGACGGGTCGTGGTGATATTCAGACCAACCCGGAAGAGCGTGGTGAAAAGCAGCATGGTGGGAAATACCGAAAAATCCAGAGCGGTCTTGACATACATCGACATCATCAGCATCAGAAACGAAAGCGTCATGTTAACGCCGATGAGCGTATCCACCAATGGCGTTGGCAATGGCATGATCATCAGAGCAATGACCACCACCACCAAAAAAACCATGGTGACATCATTGTGACGAACAAAAGCCTCCGCGACCGAATTGATTTTTCTTATAAAATTCATGAGGATACCACTATGGGAAAGTTTTTCTCCTTTTATCCCTTCCTGTCTTTGAAGAAACGTTCCAGATCATTCAGATTCTTAACCTGCTCACTGTCTCCCCTCAGATGCAGATAGGTTTCCACCATGCTTCGCGCCTCTTCCCGGCGTCCTTCCATCCACAACGCCTGCGCGCGCATCAGGTAGAATACCGCCTGTTTCGAGGAAAGCGCTCGCTCCTTGAGCGTCCCGCCTTCCATCACGGCACGCAAATATTCAAGCGCCTCTTTTCCCCGCCCCTGCTCCAAAGCTACGGCAGCCAAACCAGCGATGGCCTGAAGATCAGGGTGTTCCGGATCGGAAAGCGCAGCCAGCGCGGCAAATACTCTTTCTGCGCGTTCCATATGCCCCATGCGGAAAAATAAATAGGCCAGCACCCGCAAGGTGGCCAGATGTTCATCTGTCATATATCCATTTCCTCCGCAAAAAAGCGCTGGAAAAGAGTTGCATTCAGCCACCCATCATCAAATTGACATAGGCACGCAGCAGCATTTTGTTTTCCAGAAGCGGCCTCAGTTCCTTTTCTGCCAGCTCTGCAAGGACGGAATTGCCGCTGTTTTCACACTCCTCCAGACATCTGCCCAGATTGGCCGAAAAGACATCGGGGCGCAGGATTTCTCCATCTCCGACATCCGGGCAAAGAGTCTCCTCCACAAGGGACCGGGTGTTGGAGGGTCGATACAGTTCCTCAAGTCCTGCCTGAAAGAGCATATTGGAAGCCAGCGGCCGTGCTTGCGGCATATGCTGCCCCGTAATCTCGGGGCTATCCATTACCGTTTGGATACCCAATGACGGATCGAAAACATCTATGGATTTTACAGCCATGATCGTTCTTCCCTTTTTGCGGTACTACATCCCATATCGCCCAATTGTTCAGCCTTTTACAAGTGAATGCAGTTCTTCGGTCAGAAACCGAGCCGCATTTTCAATTTGGACAGCACTGATACGTTGTTGCGGCAACCGCACCAACAGCATAATCTGGCTCTTGTAGAGCCCCCCCACAAGCGTGAAGGGATGGGCATAACGATAGTCACACCGTTCCAGTACCCGCCGAGGCGCCTCCCGATCACTCTCAGGCACCGAAGCCGTCATATAGATCAACAGATCATCACCGTCCTGTTCAAGACAGAGTCTTCCCAGCGACTCTATCTCCAGCACGGCCATACCGTTCTCATGAAAGGCCAGATTCGCCATGCCCAAACGTCGCCCAAATTCCGCGAGTTCCCTTTCCAGCATTCATTCCTCTCCTTCCGAAGACGCAAGATAGGCATCTTCACGCTCAATGGCCTGATCAACCGCCTCCTGTACGGCATCGATCACCTTCATTCGTCCTTCCATACCATCAAACAGTTGCGGTGGAAAATTGCGCGACATGGAAAGCATTTCCTGTAAAAACAGCACTTCATGTTCAATATCCGGCGCTTTGGATTGCGAGGCAATCTGCTCAATCTGGCTTGCCCCCAGAAAACGTTCATTACGCAAAGCCACCATCTGCCCCATCAGTTCCATCGATTTCAGCGGGCAATCCTTGACATTGTGGACATTTGCCCAACGATCAAGTAGCCGACTACAATCACGATAGACGTTTTGCAACAAACGCACCTGCTCCAAATTGCCATGCACATATTCCAAATGGGTGGTCTCCATACTTGGCAGATCCGAAGCCAGATCAGCACTTAGGGCTCCAAACAGAAAGTCCATCGCCTTGTCAAAATTGCCGTCGCCATAGGTATCATGCACATAGGCGAAAACATCGTTGACCGTACCGAAATCACAGACCGTCTGCCGATAAAAGCCACGCAGATTGTCGGCATTGTCCAGATCGGCATAACCTTTGGCCGCCAATGCGCCCTGAATACCGGCATGAATGGCCGGACCGGATTCTTTTTCCAGTTCCTCCATGCCCGTTCGGACGGCATCCAGCACCTCTTTGCTTACTGCCGGATCTTTTTCCAAATCTTCCAGGGCTTCCGCCAGAGCTGCCCAGGCGTCACTGGGATCATGAAACAGCTCCAGCGCGCGACGCGCAACATTTTCCTGCATCCTGCGGGAGCGCAGTTCATCCTTGAGATAATCAATGTCGCGGGCCTTTCCGGCCTCGTGCATCAGTTCCTGATACAGGCGCACCCGATCGGCGCGGGTGCTGATTGTCTTGTCGCGTTCGCTGCGCTCCTGAAGTTCAAAATCCTTGGTCGTGTCCACACCGAAAGTCAGCTCTTCCGCGGCATCCGCCAGAAGTGACATGGGATTGTCCATTTCGACGGCAGCCATGCCCATAAAGTTGCCTACGTTGGGCGCAGCGCCAAGGTCATGGGCTGTCTGCACCTGATTCAGGTATTGTGCGTTATTCACCGAAAAATCAATTGCCATAGCTCTTCCTCGACAAAAGGCTGTTTCTGTTTTCTGTCATTTTTCTGTGCGAAATTAATGCCATTTCTTAAAGGGTTATGGTCATTTCCAAACCGCCTTCGGGATGATTGGCAGCGCGAATGGTGCCGCCATGCAAACGCACCGCGCGGTCGGTAATGGCCAGGCCAATGCCGGTGCCTCCGCTCTTGCGGTCACGATCATCTGCAACCCGGTAAAAAGGCAAAAAGATCTTTTCCAGAGCATCCTGCGGCACACCTGGGCCATGATCCCGCACACAGATTTCCACATGGTCGTCCTTGTGGCGCAGAACTATCTCCACCGCTGTTTCAGGGGCATTGTAGCGCAGAGCGTTGCGAATGACATTTTCAAAAGCGCTCTGCAAAAGTTCCGCATTGCCGTAAAAGTGCGCTTCGCCATCACTCTCGAAGGTCACCTGACAGTTTTTGGCCCGTGCCTCGAAATTGGCATCTTCCACAATTCCCTTTAACAACGCATTCAAATCGACCTCACTCCGGGCCATGGTCTCTTTGGTATCCGGCGCGTTAAGAGACAGCAATTCGCCGATCATGGCATTAAGCCGATCCGCTTCGCGTCCAATGCGGTTGATGGAACTTTCAGCTTCCGGTCCGGTTTTTTGCCGCAGCAACTCCAGAGCCACCCCAAGCCGTGCCAATGGCGAACGCAATTCATGGGAAATATCACGCAACAACCGCTTTTGGGCATTCACCAGATCCTCTATACGCTCCGCCATCTGATCGAATTCCCGCGCCAACGCTCCAATCTCGTCCCCACGTGTGCCCAGCAACGGCCGCACACGGGTCGCCAGATTGCCCTCGGCGAATTCCTGGGTCGCATGGCGTAATTTGCGAATTGGCGAAGCCAGATGCCAGGCCAGGCCGAAGCAAATAATTCCTCCCACGATAAAGGTGATGAGCATCTTCAGGCCCAGATTGGACGGCAACTGGTAGAAGGGCGCCACCGGTTTGGGCGGCGCGCCGGGCACTTCGCCCACAATAATATAAAGCAAGCGTTGCGGATTAAGCATGGGAAGCGCCACCAGAAAGGTATCATGGAAAGTGCCAAACTCGATAGTGTGACTGCGCAGGGCACGTTCAGCCATGGCCAGAGCCTGTTTGGGCGGATTCTGTCCGGCCAGCGTATGCAGTCCATTGGGAAAGAGATAGGTGCGAATACCGGTCTGCCGTTCCAGTCGCTCTGAATACTCATTCAGAGCATTCAACCCGTGCCGCTCGAAGATCTCTATGGCGGTCAATCCATAAAGCGCCATGGTCTGCCCGGTTAACTGGCGGCGATGGCTCAGCAGGTTCCGGCGATGCTCGCTGATGGGCGTAGTCTGGGTTACAGCTGTCAGGATGTAGAATACAATGCCGGAAACAATGGTGGCGCACCAAAACCAGAAAAAAATCTTCACGAAGATACTGGAACAGAAGGTATGGATCCGTTCAAACATGATCGTTCCTTACCGCAAAAACGCCAGCAGCCGCCGGACGGCCCTTGGAGAAAAAAATGCCCCGAAAAAATCCCCTTGCAGGCGTTTTCTAAAAAACGCCATCTTTATGGATCTCCGGGGCAGGTTCGAAAAATTGAAAATTCAGCAGGCGCTTTTGACTTCGGCAACGCAGGCCTTCAGCGCTCCTTCAAGATGTTTTACCGCTTCCTCGCGGGAAAGCCTGGTCTTGTAACCCAGAATCCGCTCCGCTTTGGAAATGTCAAAGCACCAGTCATCCGTGAGAAAAGAACTGCCCTGCCATTTCTCACGAGGCACAGCCACAACCTTCGCCTGAGGATTGGCCTGGTCAATGATCATCTGCGCCAATTCCTCCCAGGTAAGGTAAACCGTGGAAAGATTGAACAGCTCACCCCGCGGCTTCACCTCCAGAATGCGCTGCACGCCATCAATGAAGTCGTCCAACTGCAAAAAGCTGCCGCCGCAGGAGGCCGGTACCACAATTTCGCCCTTTGTCAGTGCATCCTTGATCATGCCGCGAATATGCTTGCCGCCAATTTCTTCTCCGTAGGCATACCAAATCATTACGGTGTTGATCGCTATGGGATATTTCCAGGCATACACCTTGCCCATTTCTTCGGTGACAAGCTTGGCCAATGCATAGGCGGGTTTACGCGCCTGGGCAATTATGTGCGGATGGTTCTCGTCAACCGGACTGCATTGCGGTTTGCCATAGGCCACCGCCGTGCCGGCATTGATGATATGATCGACCTTGTTGGCGACAGCGGCATCCAGCAAATACTGGTAACCTTTGACGTCAATGTCGAGCAAATCGGAAAAGTCCGCGGAAAAGCTCCAGGCCAGATGGATGATGGCCTTCATATCCTCCACTGCCTTTTGTACTACCGCCTGATCGGAAATATCACCGCACAGCGTTTCCACGCCCGGTTGCTGCAGGGCTTTCAATCCCGCCTCGTTTTTGTCCAGGACCCGTACCTTATGGCCTTCTTTGGCCAGCACTTCCACCACATGGCCCCCCATATTGCCACAACCGCCTGTAACCAGAATGTTCACCATTGCCTCCTTTTCCGGGAAAACCGGCATCTCTACTAAAAATGAAAAAATGGCGGGCGCTTATTCGTGATCGCTTTCCTTGCGATCATTCTCCAGCGCCGCTATGTCCGGTTCCACCACAAAACGCTTGATCTTCTTTGTCGTGGTTTTGGGAAACTCGTCCTCACGCAGGGAAAACTTCTTGACGCGCTTGAAATCCGCGAGATTTTTGCACTGATCCTGGACCTCTTTCCGGATGAGATCCTCCACCTCCTGCGGGCCAAAATGCGTCTTGCCATGTTCCCGGGCGTAGTTGTCCACCGCCTCCAAATCCGGATAGATCAACGCATAGACCTCTTCCGCCGTCGCATCGATCTTGTGGCCGTAAACCATCACCTCGGCGATAAAATCGCTCTTGAGCAATTCGTTTTCCACCTCTTCGGGATAGACGTTCTTCCCGTTGGGTGTAACAATCAGATTCTTAAGCCGTCCGCAGATATAGAGAAAGCCGTCCTCGTCAAAACGCCCCAGATCGCCGCTGTGGTACCAGCCGTCGATAAGCACCTCATCAGTCGCCTCGGGATTGTTGTAGTAGCCCTGCATGACGTTGGGCCCCTTGACCAGAATCTCGCCAATCCCTTCCTCGTTGGGTTCGAAAATCTTGACTTTCAGGCCGGGCAAGGGTTTCCCCACCGAGCCGATCCGCCGAAAATCCTGGTTTTCCGCCGCAATAACCGGAGAAGTTTCGGTGATGCCGTATCCTTGGTAAAGGTTGAGGCCGTAGTCTTCCAGCCCCTTTTGCACCGCCGGATCGAGCGCGGCCCCGCCACTGATGAACGTTACGCCATTACCGCCCATTGAGCCGGTGATCTTCGAACGCACCAAGGCGCGCCCTCCGGGAATGGAGAACAAAAAGTTCAGCGTGGAGCTGTCCTCCACCTTTTTGCGAATCCGGTTGTAGAAAATACGGAAGAGCGCCGGAACCCCCAGCATAAAGTTGGGATGGATTTCCTGCAGGTTGGCGCCAATCTTTTTCAGGGACTCTCCAAAAGAAACCGTGCCGCCAACGGTCAGGGGCAGCACAACGTCGAGGGTCTGCGCAAAAACGTGATGGATGGGCAGTACCGACAACGTGTGCGCCGACTCGTCAACATGAAACAATCTGATGCAGGAGCGAACGTTGAACATGATGTTGCCGTGCGACAGAATGGCTCCTTTGGAACGGCCGGTCGTACCCGAAGTGTAGATAATAACAGCAGGATCGGAAACCTCATGCTGAGGCGGCAAAGGAGGTTCGTCTTTCTTGAAACCGCTCAGAAACTCCAGTTTTTTCTTCTTGAACAACTTGCGCATGAAAATTTCCAGGCCGCCAAACAGATGCACTTCACCCCGGCTTTTGGAAACGGAAAATTCCCGCTGCAGCAAAAAAGCATAGAACTTGTCGGCCATCTGCTCAAAGTTGTTCATTTCTTCACGGGGAAGATTGTACTTCTGCGCCAGCCGCCGCCATTCCATAACCAGATCGTCCACCATCATCTCCAGGATGGGATCGGCAATTTTATTGTCATCTTCCGGGTACATGATGACAATCTTTTCCAACTTGGGCAAAACCTGCACCAGGGCGACCACTGTCTCCACATACGCGCCTTCGGTAAAGACGACGCGTGCCTCACAGTCGGAAAGAATATGGCGGATCTCGCCGCTTTTCAGTTCCTTGTCAATGGGCACAACGATGCCGTCGGCCTTGAGAATGGCCAGATAGGCGGTCACCCAACGCGGTGAGGGCGGCGCCAAAATGGCGATGCGATCCCCTTTTTTGATGCCGACATTCTGCAAACCGGCCGTGATCTGATCGGAATCTTTCCAGAGCGTGGCATAGCTGATGGATTGCCAGATATCGCTGATTTTGTGCTGAAGCGCAGCCTTACCCTTCATCCGCTGGCAGGTTTCGTAAAGCTGGCCGTCGATGGTATTCATAGTGCGTGATAACCTCAATTATGGTGAGGAAAATTTTAAAAAGCCAGACAACAATGTTGCAGTATGCATTTATAAAGATTCTTTGCGCTTTTTTGAAGCGAGAATTGCACCATGATGTTTTTTTGTGCAGATGGTCTCAGAGTCTCAAGGCTCTCAACAGATGGAGCTGCTGTTCCGGAGTGTCGGCAACCGGCAATTGCAGTCTGTGCAGCAAGGGCGGCAAAGCTTCCGCTCGCCGCTGCCAGCCATGCGAAGTCTCCACCAGCCGCCGCAGCAACTGACGAGTGCGCAGGCCGTCGAACCAGCCATGAAAAGCGGCATGCAGTCCTTGTGACGTCCGGTGATTGCGCCGCAATTTTCGCCAGTTCTGCACAAAATGGCGTTCCTCCAGAAAAGCGGCCAAAGGCTCCGCGATACGGGCAGATTGCTGCAGCAACTCCTCTTCCGACGCATCCAGATGAGAAGCGACGGTCTCAAGCCAGGCTTTCAACAGATCAAAAACTTCCACCGGATAGAAATCGTGTTCATTTTCAGGATCGTGAAGGAGTTGCGCCAAACGCGGACCGGTGCCAAAGGGCACCCGTGACGAGAGCCGCGCCGCCGGATGAACCGTTGTGCCGAGCAAAGGTTCGACCCGCGTGACACGGATCAGCTGCTGGAGAAAGTAGAAATCTTCGCCCGAAGTTTTGCGGTTCATGCCTCCCGCCGCCATGTACGACTGAAGATCACAGGCAAAAGCGCTGCCAATAGTTTGAACCGCATAGGGAGAACCGGCCCAGCACAGTCCCAGCACATAGCCGCGCAAGAACAGTTCGTAATGGATTATGGCGGCAGACAGTTCGGGCGTTGTGCCTTCGCGATGGCAAAAGTCGATCACCACACCGCCGTGTTTTCCGGCAAAATGCGCATAAAGCGCCGGCAAATAACCCGGTTTCACCCAGGTATCTGCATCCAGTGAAACCAGAAAGCCTTCGGGACGTATATGCGGCAAAACAAGATCAAAACCAATTTTGCGGGCAGCGCCAACTCCCTCTTTCAGTGGCAGTTCACAACCTGGCGAAGCGGCATCCACCACCCCCAGCCTGACCGGTCCACGGTAACGGCGTAACCACTCAAGCAACGCACGGTTATCGTCTACCACTGCGGAATCGGTATCCAGGGTGTTGTTGACTACCACCACGACAAGTGTTTTTTCCAACAGTTCAGACGGATTGCACTCCAGTTTTGCCAAGGTTTCGGGCAAAGCGGCGCTTTCCGCCAGCGCCGGTATGACAATCGCGGCGGAAAAATCCCGCCCCGTGACATTTTCCAGCCGCCACGGCCCGGGCAAAGCACTCCGACGCAGATAGCGCACAACATTCATGGATACTTTTTCTCCCGAAGCTTAAAAATATTTTATGAAAGATTCAACATGGAGTATTCATTGTGGCGAAAAACAGGTATTTTTCAGAGGGAGAAAAAACAAAAGCCGCCTGATCACTGATGATTCAAGCAGCTTGCCGCCATTTTGGTACCCGGAGCCGGGTTTGAACCGGCACAGCCTTGCGGCCGAGGGATTTTAAGTCCCTTGCGTCTACCAATTCCGCCATCCGGGCAAAAAAGCACTATCAATCAAGCATTGGAGCCATTTTCATGGAACGGTATTTAAAATGTCCCAAGTGCCAGACAGAAGTCAAGGAATATAAAAATCCCTTCCCAACAGCCGACATCATTATACGCATTGCCGGGAAAATTGTTCTCGTGGAGCGCCGCAACCCTCCCCATGGATGGGCATTGCCGGGAGGATTTGTCGACTACGGCGAATCGCTGGAACAGGCCGCCGCCCGCGAAGCGCTGGAAGAAACCGGTCTCGTGGTCAAAAACCTGCGGCAGTTCCGGGCCTATTCCGCTCCCAACCGGGATCCGCGCTTTCATACTGTCTCCATGGTATTCATAGCCGATGCGGAAGGCGAACCACAGGGCGGAGACGATGCGCTCAGAGCGCGCCTTTTTTCTCCAGAAGCCTTGCCCGACCCCCTTTGCTTTGATCATGCGAAGATTCTTGCCGACTATCTGGCCAGTTCTTTAAGCCAAATGAGGTGAGGAGAACCAGCGCCCACGGAAAAAGGCTTCAACCGGAAAACCGTTCCAGAAAACCGACGTCCACCTTGCCTTCCTGGAATTCGTGATTGGCCATGATTTTCTGGTGAAAGGGGATGGTGGTTTTAATTCCTTCGATAATATATTCATCCAGCGCCCGTGACATGCGCCGAATCGCTTCCTCACGATTGTCGGCATGGACAATCAGCTTGGCGATAAGGGAATCATAGTAGGGCAAGACGGTATACTGGTCGTAAATGGCGCTCTCCACACGCACGCCCAAACCGCCCGGCTGATGATAGCCATCAATTTTGCCCGGCGAAGGCACAAAACGTTCCGGATCTTCGGCGTTGATCCGGCATTCGATCGCATGGCCGCGAAGCTGGATATCGTTCTGGGTGAAACGTAGGGGATACCCCGCAGCCGAATAGATCTGTTCCCGCACCAGGTCAATGCCGGTTATCATCTCCGTTACCGGATGCTCCACCTGAATGCGGGTGTTCATCTCCATGAAGTAGAAATTGCCGTCCGCATCCAGCAAAAACTCGGCGGTTCCGACATTGGTATAGTGAACCGCCCGGGCGATAGCCACCGCAGCAGCCCCCATCCGTTCCCGCAATTCCTGCGTTATGACCGGACAAGGCGATTCCTCGATGAGTTTTTGATGGCGGCGCTGGATGGAACAGTCCCGTTCGCCGATGTAGACCACATGGCCGCATTGATCCGCCAAAAGCTGCACTTCAACATGGCGGGGATTCACACAGTACTTTTCCACATAAACATCGGGATTGCCGAAGGCATTTTGGGCTTCACTACGGGCGGTAGCCAGGGCATTGGCGAATTCTTCGGGGCTGTGCACCACCTTCATGCCCCGTCCCCCGCCACCAGCAGTCGCCTTGATGATAACGGGATAACCAATCTGGGCGGCAACGGCTTCGGCCTCTTCAAGGCTGCGCACCGCTTCGGAGGTTCCCGGCAAAATGGGCACCCCGACCGCCGCCACCGTTTGCCGGGCCCGAATCTTGTCGCCCATCAAATGCATGTTCTCCGCCGTGGGCCCAATAAAAGTCAAACCGCATTGACCACAGATTTCGGCAAATTCGGCATTTTCCGCCAGAAAACCATAGCCAGGGTGAATCGCGTCGGCATCCGTCACCTCGGCGGCACTGATAATCGCCTTGACATTCAGATAACTGCCAGCACTCGCCGCAGGACCGATGCAAATACTTTCATCGGCCAGTTTGACATGCAGAGATTCGGCATCCACATCGGAATGTACCGCAACCGTTTTTACTCCGATCTCCTTGCAGGCACGGATAATACGAAGGGCGATCTCCCCCCGGTTGGCAATCAATATCTTACGAAACATAAAACATCCCACATCAACGGCAAAACACGCCGGAGGCTTTTTTACGTGGCACCATGAACAAAAACATTTTTGAACGCATTCTTCCTCAGGCGCCTACAGCTTTTCCACACGGAACAACGTCTCGCCATATTCCACCGGCTGTGCGTTTTCCTTGAAAATTTCACAAATGCGGCACCGGAAATCCGCCTCGATCTCGTTCATCAGTTTCATGGCCTCCACGATACAGAGGACCTGTCCCTTTTCAACCACCTGGCCGACCTCAACATAGGGACTGGAATCCGGTGAAGGCGCGCGATAAAATGTACCAACAATCGGAGAGGGAATATCGACCAACCGTTCGTTTTTTTCTTCGGAAGGCGGAGCGGCAACCGGGGCAACTGTTTGCCGCTCGGGCACAGAAGATGGTGGTATGACCGATGCGGCAGCAATCATTTGGGGCTGTCCACCACCACGCCGGATGGAAAGTTTTTTTCCTTCTTCCTCCAGTTCGAAATCCGTAATATCTGTCTGCATGATCATTTCGATCACATTGCGCAATTCTTCTATATTCATTCAATTCCTCACTGCATCGTCAATACAAACACCATACCGGCATTTGAAACAAAAAAACGGCCCTTAATAAAATAGTTATCTTTTAATAATATGCAACCACTTGGGAATGACCGTTAATGCCTCACATCCATCCGCCGTCACCGCCACCGTATCCTCAATCCGGACGCCGCCGATATCGGGAAGATAGATACCTGGCTCAATAGTAAAAACCATGCCCTCTTCCGCAACATCTTCGGAACGCGGCGACACCAACGGATATTCATGAATTTCCAGACCAACGCCATGCCCCAAACCATGCCCAAAAAACTCGCCATAGCCTTTCTCGCGGATAAAATCACGGGCAATGGCATCCACTTCTTTCAACGGCCGTCCTGGACATACACCTTTTCTGGCACGATCATGCGCTTCCCGAACAATCTCGTAAACTTTCAACAGCTCTCCGGACGGCTCTCCCAAACCCAGAGTCAGGGTTTCATCACAGTGGTACCCGTGAAGCCGTCCACCAAAATCCATGGTTACGAATTCTCCCGAGGCGATAAACTTGTCGGAGGCCACCCCATGCGGCATGGCGCCCCGGCTCCCGGAAGCAACGATAAAATCGAAGGCCTTTTCCTCGCCGCCCAATCTTTTTATGGCAAACTCCAGTTCAAGCGCCAAACGCCGTTCCGACAATCCAGGGTGAATCAAACTTTCAATTTCCGCGAAAGCTCCGGCATTGATACGGGCGGCTTTGCGAATATATTCGATTTCGGCCGGGGTTTTGATGCCCCGCAACGCGCGCAATTCCTTCTTCAGCGCCACCCACTCAACATCCCCGGTCTCAAGTTTGGTCAACCGGGAAACCACCAAGTATTCTGCCTCGAAACCAACTCTGTGCATCCCTTCCCGCTTCAGCAGACGCACGGCGCTTTCTTCTGCGCCCCTGCATTCTTCCACCACAACACTTTGGGTTTCTTCCTGCGCCTGAAGTGTATAACGCGAATCAACCAGCAGCCAGGCATCCTTTGCGGCGCTTATGATCAACACGCCTTCCGTACCGGAAAAACCACACAGGTAACGAATATTGGGGGGATGAACCAGCAACACGGCATCCAGACCGCATTGGCGAAGTATGTGACGCAATTTTTCATGCCGTTTGGACATCATCTTTTCCTTCTCCTCCCGCCGCTTTAAGTACCGCTACCAATCCATACAGGGCCGCTGTATAACTCTTTGAGCCCAAACCGCAGATCTGTCCCAAAACGACCGGCGCCAGCATCGATTCGGAACGAAACGGTTCACGGGCATGAATATTTGAAATATGCACCTCAACTGTCGGAATGGCCACTCCCGCGATGGCATCCCGCAAGGCGATGCTTGTGTGGGTATAGGCGCCGGCGTTGATAATGATACCGGCTATCCCGTTCTCCCGGGCCGCATGAATTTCATCCAGCAAGACTCCTTCATGATTGGACTGAAAAAATTCCAGCGCCACATTCAGTTCAACCGCCAATTCCCGCAATTCGTGCTCAATATCTGCAAGCGTCATGCGGCCGTAAATCTTGGGTTCACGCCGCCCCAGGAGATTGAGATTGGGGCCATTGATGACCAGTATTTTCATGTATCAAGCTCTTCCAGTATTTTAATCCGATCCCGACTCATCACATAGCGTCCCTTGCCCAGATTGCCACCTTCTGCAAAAAGCAACGCAATAAAATGATCGGCATCCACGGTACGTATCAGGATACTTCGTTTTTCAGTCGTCAGACTTATCTCTTCCAATTCGCCAATTTCCAGTATTCCCACCGTTTTTTTCATCTCTTTCAGGATACCGGCCATTTCCACCGCAACCTGGTCAGGATGCAATGCTTCACTTTCCCAGACATACTGCTCCGCAGAAATACCGTCGGGTCCTACAAGGATTGCTCCAATACATCCTTCCGTTTCATGGACCATGGAAGCCAAAATTTCTTTGAACATATTCCTTTCTCTCTCTTATGGCGACAAGCCACAGATTCAATATCCTGACAAGTTCCGACGTGTTTCCAGTATCCACGTTTTGCTCTTCGGCAAAAGGAGAAGGACGCCCCAACTGGGCGGCCAGTTCCATGATTCTCTTTTTTAAATCACTGTTGCCGGGCGATTCCCGCAGCAACTTCTCATACATTGCCAGCCCCCGGGCGGCATGTCCCTGACGAACCAGAAGTTCCGCAATGGTCACCGTTGCAAACGGGATATCCTCAACATCATTTTCCACATTCTTCATTTCCCGTCCTCCGATGAAGCATTATACCCCAATAACCGGCTTTCATTCCCAGTAATAAATGAAATGCCCTTGAATATCCTGCAACAGTTCAACCGTCAATCTCAATCATCCCGACAATTCGCCGAACAATTTCCGAAACCTGACATGCATCGGTATCCACAACGATATCGGCCTCTTCGTAAAATCTGCGTCGTGCTTCCAACAGAGCCGCAAAATGTTCACGATCTCGAGCAAGAGGGCGGGCCGTGTTTTGAGCAACCCGTTGCTGCAGGGTATCCAGCCGGGCACGCAGATAGATCACGGTTCCTGTCTGCTTCAACAAAATTCTGTTTTCCGCCCGTATAACCGCCCCACCGCCTGTCGCCACCACCGTCTTGCGAAGCAAAGTCATTTTGCGCAACTGGGCGCTTTCCAAATCCCGGAAAAAGGCTTCGCCCTCCCGGGCAAATATTTCCTTGATGGCGCATCCTGCGGAAGCCTCTATCAAGGAATCCAGATCGACAAAATTCCAATGCAGATACTCGGCCAGCATCCGGCCCACCGTGCTCTTGCCGGCGCCCATAAAACCGATCAGGATGATATTCTTCTCCATCATCTCCATCATCATTTTACAGCTGCGCCGTATACTCACGAAACTGCTGAACGTTGGCTTTGAGATCCTCCATGGTATCACCGCCAAACTTTTCCAGTACCGCATTGGCGATTTCGATGGCCACTACCGCCTCGGCCACTACCGCCGCTGCAGGCACCGCGCAGACATCCGAACGTTCCTTAGACGCCTCATGGGGCGCTCCACTGACAATATCCACGGTGCGCAAAGGTTGCCGCAGGGTGGGTATCGGCTTCATCGCCCCCCGTATCACCAAAGGTTCTCCGGTCGTCATGCCGCCCTCCAGGCCGCCGGCATTGTTGGTAAAACGGAAAAATCCCCGTCCGGCTTCACGGCCAATTTCGTCATGAACCTTGCTGCCCGGCAAACGGGCCGCATCAAAACCAAGACCAATCTCCACACCCTTAAAAGCCTGGATGCTCATGACCGCAGCCGCCAGCCTGGCATCCAAACGCCGATCCCACTGGACATGACTGCCCAAACCTACCGGAAGCCCCAGCACCACGACTTCGACGACCCCGCCCAGGGAATCGCCCGCCACCGATGCCGCATCGATCCGTGCCTTCATGGCGGTTTCAGCCTCCAGGTCAAAGGTTCCGCAACACGATTTTTCCGCGAGGCGGCGCCGCGAGACATAATCCTGCGAATCATCCCGCGCAGCAA
>JAILGY010000167.1:0-7992 GCA_024696325.1 bacterium
CGGCCAGCGTCTGCATGACACCCGCCTCTTCGGCTATCAGGGAACTCAACTGGTTTTGAGCGGACAGCAGCGACTGCTCGGCCTGATGCGCTTCAACGGGTGCCACCTTGCCCAGGCTTACCTTGGTTTGAACCAGTGAAAGCAGTTTCTGATAGCGGGCGATGCTGTCGCGGGTGATGTGCTGCGCTTCCCTGAGGTAACGCAGATTGTAGTAGCCGTTGATGACCGAGTGGATAAGGGCCAGCCGCACGGTATCCCGGTCGGCAATGGTGGCCTCGTGCTCCCATTGGCGGGCGGCGACATTGTCTCTCAGCCGTCCCCAGAGATCCAGCTCATAGCTTAAACCCAAATTGGTCTGGTAGTTGTGGCTGACACGGCCGTTGCGCAGTTCGCGCCGGGCCGAAACGCCGGCATCTCCGAAGGCGGTGGGGAAGATATCGGCTCCTGCCAACTGTGCCTGCATCAGCGTCCGGTGGATGCGCAGCGCGCTCTGCGCCAGATCCGTGTTGCGTTCAAGCGCCGTTTCCAGATGGCGGTTGAGCAGGGGATCACCATAGCCACGCCACCAGTTGCGATCTTCCAGAAAATCCCTGTCCATCTCCTCGCGGCCAAGAACCGGATGCTCCGGAGAAGCCTCCGGCGGCGGGAGCGTGGCGCAGGCGGCCAGCCCCAAAATGGCAAAGATAGCGGTCACGGCCATCCGGAATCTTTTCGATTTTTTGAAGGGGAAATGAAAAGTGCGATGGTTCATGGATTACTCCCGTGCCAGAGCTTCGATGGGGTTGAGTTTGGCGGCGTTTTTGGCCGGAATGAAGCCGAAGATGATGCCGATGGCGGACGAGCAGACGAGCGCCACGGCCATAATCCCGCTGGAATAGACCATGGGGAAGTTCGTGGTGATCAGTGCGAAGAGCTGGCCGATGAGCAGGGAAATCGCAATCCCCAGAATCCCGCCCACCACGCAGATCAGCACCGCCTCGATCAGGAACTGCTCCATGATGTTGCTCTGCCGCGCGCCTACGGCCATGCGCACGCCGATCTCCCGGGTGCGCTCGGTCACGGACACCAGCATGATGTTCATGACTCCAATGCCTCCCACCACCAGCGAAATCACCGCTATGCCCGAGATGAGCAGCTTCATGGTGCCGGTGGTGCTCTCCACGGTCTGGCGGATGCTGTCGGTATTGATGGTGAAGAAATCCCGCTTCTTGTGCCGCGCCTCGAGCAGTTCGGTGAGCTTCTTTTCGGCCATGAGCGGCATGACGTTATCGTCCACCTTCACCGTGATGGAGGTGATGAACTTCGCGCCGGTGATGCGCTTCATGACCGTGGTGTAGGGCGCGTAGACGTTCAGGGTGTCCGCGCCCGGGCCAAAGCTGCGCTCCTGCTTTTTCAGCACGCCGATGATGCGCAGCGGCTTCTGGCGGAAGATGATGATCTCGCCCAGGGCGTTCTCGCCGGGGTTGAAGAGCTTGGAGTAGGTGTTGTGGTCGATGACCGCAACCGCCGCGGTGGAACGTACCTCGCTCCGGGTGAAGTAGCGGCCCTGGGCGATCTCCTGGGCCTTGACCTCAAGGTAGCGCTCGCCCACGCCGTTCAGGTTGGCGGTGACCGTGGTGTTGCCGAAAACCAGGTCGGCGGTGCTGCTGGTATTGGGCGTCACCGCCGCGATGTAGGTCTGGCGGCCCAGGATCTCGGCGTCTGCCACGGTGAGCGTGCGGATGCTGTTCGCCCTGCGGTCGCCCCGGCCCGTGCCCCGCATGATGTCAATGGTGTTGCTGCCCATGGAGTTGATATCCGCGATGATCTTCTGCTGGCTGCCGTTGCCCAGCGCCACCACCGAGACCACCGAGGCGATGCCGATGATGATGCCCAGCATGGTCAGCAGCGAGCGCATCTTGTGGGAGAGGATGGCCTGCGTCGACATCCGGAAAGATTCCCTGAACTGGTCGATCTTGTTGGCGAAAAAACGCCGCTTGCCGCTTTGCGGTTTGGAAAAGGCGGGCCTCTGCTCCATGTCCCGGTTGCGCTGATCGGCGATGACCATGCCGTCGCGGATCTCGATTACGCGGTTGGCATGGGCCGCAACGCCGTGATCGTGGGTGACGACCACAACGGTGTGCCCCCTGTTGTTCAGCTCTTTTAAAAGCTGCATGACATTTTCGCCGCTTTTGGAGTCGAGCGCGCCGGTCGGCTCGTCCGCCAGGATGATCTGACCGCCGTTCATGAGCGCCCGCGCGATGCTTACCCGCTGCTGCTGGCCGCCCGAAAGTTCGGTCGGCAGATTTTTGAGCTTGTCGCCCAGGCCCAGATCGTTGAGCAGGAGGCGGGCATGGGCGCTGCGTTCCTTGCCGGAAACTCCCGCGTATACCGCCGGAAGGGCGGCATTTTCCTCGGCCGAAAGATTGGGGAGAAGGTTGTAGCGTTGAAAGATGAAACCGATGTAGCGGTTGCGCAGGTCGGCGAGCTGGTTGGCGGAGAGGTGCGTGGTGTCGGCGCCGGCGATGCGGCAGGTCCCGGAGGTCTGGATGTCCAGGCAGCCGATGATGTTCATCAGCGTGGACTTGCCCGAGCCGGACTGGCCGATGATGGCCACGAAGTCGCCGTCTTCCACGGAGAGCGTGATGTCCTTCAGGATGTGGACGCGGCTGGCGTCCTGGCCGAAAAACTTGTTGATGCGGTCAAGCTCGATTATGGCGCTCATCTGCGGGAGCCTCCCATCATTGCTCTCTGCGACCTGCGGGCCCCGGTGGGATTCTTGCCGCCCGCCTTGATCTCCTCGGCCGTAAGCTGGCCAAGGATCACCTTTTCCCCTTCCTGGACGCCGCTGAGGATCTCCACCCGCACGCCATCGGAAAGGCCGGTCTGCACCTCGCGTTCCTCGGGGGCGCCCGAAGCGGTCAGGATCTCCAGATACGAATGCCGCCGCCTCGTCTGCACCGCGATGAGCGGCACCGTGATGACGTTCTGCACCTCGTCAACCGTGATGGTGTTTTCTGTCGTCATGCCGATGCGCAGGAGGCCTTCCGGATTGTCCACTACCGCCTTGCCGTAGAAGTAGACGGCTTCCGAAGAGGAACTCGCGGATCCGGAGGACGAGGAACTCTTGCCGTACTGGCCGTCGGAGAGCGTGGTCAGTCCCGGATCGAGCGAAGTGATGTGGGCGGAGAAGACCTTGTTGTTCAGGGAGAGCACAGTGAATTCCAGGGGCATGCCTTCACGGATCACGCCAATGTCGCCCTCCGAGATTTCGATGTTGTTCTCCATCTTGTTGAGATCGGCGATCTGCACGATGGTGGGCGTGGTCTGGTTGGCGTTGACGGTTTGTCCCTCTTCCACCACCACCGCAACCACGGTGCCGTTCAATGGCGCGGTAATCTGGGTGTAGCTCAGATTCAGCCGGTCGGTATCCAGGGCCAGTTCGGTTTGCTTGATCTGGGACTGAACCTGGGTCAGTTCGGCCTTGGCCAGCGCCAGAGTGTTCTCCGCATCCTCGTAGGCTTCCCTTGATGTTGCGCTCTTTTTGTACAACGCCTTTTCCCGCTCGAAGCGGGTCTGGGCGATGCGCAGGTTTGCCTCCTTGGCCACCAGATCGGCCTTGCGGCTGACCAGGTTGGCGCGGTCGGCGTTGTACTGGTTCAACTGGGAAACCGAGTCGATCTCCGCCACCAGCTCGCCCTTTTTGACCCGTTGGCCCAGTTTGACATGCAGTTTCTTGATCTGTCCGGAAACCTGGGCGCCCACGCTGACCAGCTCCACAGCCTCTATGGTTCCGGTCGCCACCACCTGGCGGGTAATGACACCGCGGGTTGCCGTTTCGGTGAGGTAGGCGGTTTTGCCGCTCTTGCCGCTATGCTGCCAGTACCAGAAGGCGCCTCCGGCCACCAGTGCCAGAAGCAGAACGATAAGCAGTGTTTTTTTCATCGCGTTGTCTCTCCCTGGGTTTCGCGCCCAAAGGGCGGCCCTGCGCGGTCCCTTTGGTTTCCGCCGGTTGGTTCTGACGAAAAACATGCCATTAAGGCAATGAAAACTCTGGAGAGTATGACACGTTATGATGAAAAAAACGCCAGGTTTTTCATTTGGGAAACACTTTTTAACAAAAGATGCTTGACAAAGTTACAAGGATAGTGTAGCTGCTTCTCTCCAAAAAAGGAGAAGAGTTCATGCACGTCAATCAGATTTCCCTCATCGCTTTTACCTTTGCCGGCTGGTGGTGGCAGGCTTTTCCTGCGAGGGGGAGATGCGCGTGCCTTGATCCATAGTCTGTGCAAAGAAAAGAGAAGAGGCAAAAAACCGGAAAAAGCGCCGTTTCCCCTGATGGGAAACGGCGCTTTTTCTTTTTTCAACCTGCGAAAAGGAAGAGCGTTATGACGAACAAACCTGTTGCGGAAGAGGTGGTATCCGTACGGCAGACGGCTCGCTGGCTGCCCGCGGACATGGATACGCCCATCAGTCTGTTTCTGGAAACGGTGGGCGCCGGAAACGGTATTTTACTGGAAAGCGCGGAAGTGGACGGACGCTGGGGACGCTACAGCATCCTGGCCTGCGACATGGCGCTTTCTGTCGCCTGCGAAAAGGGCCGGCTGGCGGTGACGGCCCATGATGAACGTTTCAGGACCTTGGAAGCGCTCTCCGGCCAGGATTTTTTGCCGGGCCTGAGGGAGCTCATGCGGCGTCTGGACATTGCCGCGCCGGAGGGGGAGGCAGTGCTTCCGCCCATTACCCGCGCCCTGTACGGCTATCTGGGTTTTGAAATGGCCGCACTTTTCAACCCGAAACTGGCCGCGATCATGCCGGTGGATGAAGCCCGCTGTCAGCTGATGCTGCCCGCCACGGTGCTGGTGTTCGATCATCTCTACAATCGCCTCTGCCAGGTCACTCTGGGAGAGCATCGGGAGCCGGCGGAATTTTCCAGAAGCTCCATAGCCTGCGGGAAGAGCTGCGTTTCAGGGAACATCCGGGAGGACGAAGTTCTCAGTACGCCGGATGAGGCCGGTTATCGGCACTGGGTGAACGCCATCAGGGAGATGCTGAGGGCGGGCGAGGCGATTCAGGTGGTGCCTTCGGTGCGTTTTGAAACGTCCTTTGCCGGCGATCCCTTTGGACTCTACCGCCGGATGCGCCGTTTCAACGCCTCTCCCTATATGTTCTACATGCGTTTTCCGCAACTGACGCTGTTTGGCTCTTCTCCGGAAGTCATGGTGCGCTGCACGAACGGCCAGTTGCTCCTGTCGCCGATTGCCGGTACCCGTCGCCGGGGCCGCGACGATCTTGAGGATTCCCGGCTGGCGGTGGAGCTGCGCGACGATCCCAAGGAACGCGCCGAACATGTCATGCTGGTCGATCTGGGCCGCAACGATCTGGGCCGCATCGCCCGGCCCGGCAGCGTGAACC
The DNA here is from genome assembly GCA_024696325.1 of bacterium. GTDB lineage: Bacteria > Desulfobacterota > Desulfuromonadia > Desulfuromonadales > JAAYDE01 > RGIG7977. The sequence continues at coordinate 5,395 of JAILGY010000167.1, forward strand.
TGGAACGTTTCATGGAGGTGGAACGTTTCTCCCACGTGATGCATCTCACCAGCCGGGTGACGGCGCGCCTGGGTGAGGGGATGGACGCCCTGGACGTGCTGGCGGCCACCTTCCCGGCGGGAACGGTTTCGGGAGCGCCGAAGATCCGTGCCATGGAAATCATCCGCGAGCTGGAGGGCCGTCCGCGCGGGCCATACGCCGGCTGCATCGGCTGGATAGGCCTGGACCGGGGAAGCGTCAATCTCGACATGGGCATCACCATCCGCAGCATGTGGCAGGAGAACGCCACGCTGTACTGGCAGGCGGGCGGGGGCATCGTCCATGATGCCGATCCCGTTCTGGAATGGAAGGAAGTGTGCAACAAATCGGCAATCATGCGGCTTGCGCTTCAGGAAAGGGGTGAAGAACATGTTTCTGCTCATCGATAATTACGATTCGTTTACCTACAATCTGGTTCAGGCCTTCTACACCCTTGGCCGCAGGCCCGAAGTCGTCAAAAACGACGATCCGGTGCTGCTGGAGCTGGCGCGTCGTCCGGATCTGGAAATGGTCTGCATTTCGCCGGGGCCTTCCCGTCCGGAAAATGCGGGGCTGTGCAACGAGTTTCTCCGCCTGCTTGACCCGAACGTTCCGGTGCTGGGCGTTTGCCTCGGCCACGAAATTCTGGGCGCCTTCGCCGGAGCGAAGGTGGATGTGGCGCCCTGCGTCATGCACGGCAAACAGTCCGAAATTGTGCACGACGGCCAGGGGCTGTTTACCGGTCTGCCCAATCCCATGAAGGCCGGGCGCTACCATTCCCTGGTGGTCATTTCCGGTGAGGATGACGCCAATCCGCGCTTTACGGTGACCGCGCGCGGACCGGAAGGCGAGGTTATGGCGCTTGCCTTCAACGATCGTCCCTGGGTGGGCGTGCAGTTTCATCCGGAGTCGGTACTGACGCCGGAAGGTCTGCAGCTGCTGGGCAATTTCCCCGGCGCCATCCGGCAGGCCAAAACCGCCGCCGTGAACTTTGCCGACATTCTCGAACGGCTGGCGCGGCGCGAGGATCTGACGGCGGAAATGGCGGCGGCCGCCTTCGCCCATCTCATGGACGGCAAGCTGAGCCCGGCCCAGGCGGGAAGCTTTTTGCTGGCCCTGCGCATGAAGGGGGAAAGCGCGCTTGAACTGGCGCATGCCACCCGCGCGGCGCTGGCGCGGGCGGTACGTGTGGACGGCATTTCCGGTACCTGCATCGACGTGGTGGGCACCGGCGGCGACAACCGCAACTCCTTCAACTGCTCCACTGCCACTTCCCTTGTGCTGGCGGGGATGGGCTACAAGGTGGTCAAGCATGGCAACCGTGCGGTTTCTTCCAAATCCGGCAGCGCCGACGCGGTGGAGGGCCTGGGCCTGCCCCTGGACAAGGATCCTGCCTCGGTTGCGCGCATGCTTGAAAAACGCGGCTTTGCCTTTCTGTTTGCGCCCCACTTCCATCCCTCCTTCAAGAATATCGGCCCGATCCGCCGGGAACTGGGCGTGCGGACGCTCTTCAACATTCTGGGGCCAATGATCAACCCGGCGCGGCCCAGCCATCTTCTCATGGGAGTGGCACGGCCGGAGCTGCTGCGGCTGGTGGCGGAAACCCTGCTGCAGTCGCCGCTCTACCGCGCGGCGGTGGTCTGCGGCGCCGGCGACTATGACGAAGTAACGCCCATTGGTCCCACCCGCGCCATTCTCCTGCATGACGGCAGGATGCAGGATCTGGTCATCGATCCCAGGGATTTCGGCATTGAGCCCTGTACGCCCGAGGAGCTTGCCGTGCGGGACAAGGAGGAGGCGGTGGCGGTGCTGAAGGATTTGCTTGTCGGCGGCGGACCGCGCCCAATGCGCGACATGGTGGCGCTCAACGTGGGACTTGCCCTTTTCCTGCTGGAGGAGGACTGGGATATGGCTCTCTGCATGGCGCGCGCCCGCGAGGCGGTGAGCGCCGGAGTCGGGCGGAAGGTGCTCCATGCGGCTTGAACGCTTTTACCGGGCAAAACAGGCGGAAGTGGCCGCACTGCGTGAAAGGGCCGAGCGCGGCGACTTGCCCGCTCCGTATGCCGGCCAACGGCCGGACTTCGCGGGCGCCCTGCTGCGCAAGGCGCCCGGGGCGCCGCTGGCGATTGTCGCCGAGTACAAGCGCTCCTCTCCCTCCGCAGGTCTCATCTGCGACGCGCTGCCGGTGGAGGAGGCGGTGCGCCAGTATGCGCGCAACGGAGCCAGCTGCCTCTCCGTTTTGACTGAAGAGATCTGGTTTGGCGGAAACCTTGAGATGCTGAGGCGCGCCTCCGATCCCTCCCTCTACCCGGAGGCGCCCCTGCCGCTTTTGCGCAAGGATTTTCTCTTCGATGAACTTCAGGTGCTGGCGACGGCGGCAACACCCGCTTCCGCCCTGCTGCTCATCGTGCGGCTGACGCCGCAGGAGCGCACGCTGCGCCTGCTGCGGGAAAAGGCGGCCTCTTTCGGCCTGGCCAGCGTGGTGGAGGTGTTCGACGAGGAGGATCTGCGCATCGCCCGCGCAAGCGGCGCGCGCATTATTCAGGTCAACGCGCGGGATCTGCAGACCCTGCAGGTTGA
>JAILGY010000195.1:0-2959 GCA_024696325.1 bacterium
CGCAAGCCACTGCGCCGAAATGTCCGTGCCGACCTCTATGCCGGTCACGAAGCGCAGGCCTTCCTCTTCCAGTATCTTGCGGCGGCGATCGATGAGCGCCTTGTCCAGCTTGAAGGAGGGAATGCCGTAACGGAGGAGTCCTCCGATGTCATCACGCTTTTCGTAGACCGTCACGCTCCACCCGCGCCGCCGCAGGGTGACGGCGGCGGAAAGCCCGGCCGGCCCCGCGCCGATAACCGCAGCGGTTTTGCCGTTCTCCTTTTCGGGCTGACGGGGCACAACCCAGCCCTTGTCAAAGGCCGTCTCGATGATGCGCTTTTCCGACTGGCGGATCATCACCGCCTCTTCGTCGAGCTGATGAACGCACGACGCCTCGCACAGCGCGGGGCAGACGTGGGAAGTGAATTCGGGAAAATCGGAATTCGCCGAGAGAAGTTCGTAGGCCCGCCGCCATTCGCCCAGCGCCACGGCACGGTTCTGATCGGGCACGAGGTTGCCGAGCGGACAGCCATAGGCGTGGCAGAAGGGCTGCCCGCAGTTCATGCAGCGCGAAGTCTGCTCTTTCAGTTCATCGTCGGAAAGCGTGCGTTCGACTTCGCGCCAGTCACTTCTTCGTTCCTCCGCCGGACGGTAAATATTGTGAATCCTTTCCATAATTTCCTCTTGAGCGCGGATGTTTGCTCTACCTGTTGTTCCTAAGCATACGCTAACCGGCCCGCGGAAAAAGCAAGAAAATGCACAAGATTTTTCCGCGGGCCGAAATATTTACGTGTTCGAGAAGAACTGGAAGGAAGCGTAAGCGTCCTGTCCGTGTTCTGCAAGGTCGAGCCCCTTCAGTTCCGTCTTCGCGGAGACGCGGAGAATGCCGAGTTTCCTGAGCGCGAAGAAAATGGCCCACCCCGTGCCGAAGGCCCAGGCCGCCGCGCAGACAACACCGATCGCCTGGACGGAAAGGAACTTCAAGCCTCCGCCATAGAAGAGGCCGACCATTTCATTGCCGTAGTTTGCCGCCACCGGGGCCGCAAAAAGGCCGACGGCAAGCGTCCCCCACACGCCGTTCACACAATGTACCGAAACCGCTCCCACGGGATCGTCAATGTGCAGCTTGTCGATGGCGAACACAGAGAGAACAACAAGGACGCCGGCAACAAGTCCGATAACGATGGCGGCATTCGCCGTCACCACATCGCAGGGCGCGGTAATCGCGACAAGCCCCGCAAGGGATCCGTTCAGGGCCATCGTCAGATCGGGCTTGCCCATGATCAGCCAGGCCGTGGCAAGCGCAGTGATGGTCCCGGCACAGGCGGCAAGGTTGGTTGTCATGGCCACGCGCCCTATGGAGCCGATGCCCGCCGTGTAGGAACCAGGGTTGAAGCCAAACCACCCGATCCACAGCAGGAACACGCCGAGCGTCCCAAGAACGAGGCTGTGTCCGGGGATCGGGTTCGCCGTGCCGTCAGGACGGTACTTGCCAATACGCGGTCCCAATGCCATTGCGCCCGCAAGCGCAACCCAGCCGCCGACAGAGTGAACAACTGTGGAGCCGGCAAAGTCGTGGAAGCCCAATCCCTCAAGCCAGCCTGCCGACTGCGCGCCCGCCAGGCTGCCCCACATCCAGTGCCCGCTCACGGGATAGACAATGCACGAAACCAGAATGGAATAGATAAGATAGCTTTTGAATTCGATGCGCTCGGCGACCGCCCCCGAAACAATGGTTGAGGCCGTGGCGCAGAACATGGTCTGGAAGAAGAGGAAAGTCCAGTCCCAGATCCCCTCACCCGTGGCGAGCGACGGCATGCCGAGGCCGCCCCAGCCGAACCAGCCCGAGGCCTTTGTCACGCCAAACATCAGTGCCGCGCCGAGAATGTAGAACGCCAGCGAACCCGCCGCGAAGTCCATCAGGTTCTTCATCATGATGTTTGCCGCGTTCTTGGCCCGGGTGAAACCCGTTTCAACAAGGGCGAAGCCCGCCTGCATGGTAAAGACGAGGATGCCCGCGATAAGCGTCCAGACAACGTTCAGGTTGATCTGCACTTCAGGTGCTGCAATTGCCGATGGTTCCATTTTGCCCTGTTCCTTTCCCTATCCGATTGCGTCCGGGCCGCGTTCTCCCGTCCTGATCCGGATGCACTCCTCCATCGGCAGAATGAATATCTTGCCGTCGCCGAGTTCTCCTGTCTGTGCACCCTCGATAATGGCTTCGATCGTCTTTTCGACGTAGTCCTCGTTCACAGCAATGGAGAGGCGCATCTTCTTGTGCAGCGACACCTCCTCGGTCGCGCCGCGATACATGTGGATATAGCCGCCCTGCTGTCCGCAGCCGAGCGAATTGGTGACGGACAGCTTGTAAATTTCGCGGGCGAACAGCGCCTGTTTGACGGCATTCAGCCGCTCCGGCTGGATATAGGCTATAATCAGCTTCATCTCTTCCCCTTTCCCATACGTTCACGTGCCGCACCATCGCAGCAATGCAAGTCCTATACGCACGATATGTGCCAAAGACGTAAGCATGTGAAAAAACTCATTTTTATGCGGCAACCTATACATTTTTTGTAAAAGAGTGCCATGTATATCTTTTCAAAAAATTTCCAGTTTTCTTCCTGCTGTCACGAACAACAGTTTTGCCGCGAAACGATTCGCTCTCTGCCTGTTCCGATAAAGGGGAATTCTTCACTTTTGATACGCGCACCGGGGAACGCAGCACCGCCGGACACTGCGGCGCTCCGGTGAAAATGAAAAACGCCGATTCTGAGAGAGAATCGGCGCATGATTTGACGAGATAATTGAAAAACCCTGAAGAGATGAAAGATCTAAATTTCAATAATGATCAACATACCTTGCGTCATCCCTGCCCGTTTTTTTGAGAGCAGCGCAAAGATTCCCTATGCCACTTTCCACATATCATCCGGCCAGCTGAAACGGGCGACGGAATCGCCGAATGCGCCGAACCGTCTGGTAA
>JAILGY010000229.1:0-10261 GCA_024696325.1 bacterium
GGGATGGTGGTCGCGGGACTGACCCAGGGAATGCAGCCCATTGTCGGCTACAACTTCGGCGCGCGCCGCATGGATCGGGTGAGCCGGACGCTGCGTTTGAGCATTACGGCCGGAACCGTGGTGACGGCGGTGGGCTTCCTGATCTTCGAGATTTTCCCCCGGCCGATAAGCCGCCTGTTCACCACCGATCCGGAACTTCTGCAGTTGACGGTTTCCGGTATGCGGTTGTCATCACTGGCCTTTGTCATCGTTGGTTCGCAGATTGTCATCTCCAGCTTTTTCCAGTCGATAGGACAGGCACGGATGGCGGTCTTTCTGACAACGACGCGTCAGCTATTGTTTCTCATTCCGGCGCTCATCGTTTTGCCGCTGTTTTTCGGGCTGGATGGCGTGTGGCTCAGTCTGCCGCTGTCGGATACGCTGTCGGAATTTGTTACCGTCATCATGCTGGTGTACTATATGAAAAAAATGCCTTATACGCATTCGTCGGACGCTGTCTAGGAACTGGAGACGCGAAGGCGTTGGGGAATGTGCAGGGGCTTGAAAGAACAACAATTCCATAAAACAGGAGAAGGAATGAAAATGTGGCAGTTAACAGGATGGCACAGATGGATGGGCGTGATGCTGATCTTTTTGGGGCTTTCGGGCGCGGCATGGGCCGCTGAGGATGAGGACCCGGAGCCGACGCCGGAGCAGATAGAAGCAACGAGGCAGGCGGCGCAAAAGGGCAATGCCGAGGCTCAGTATGCGCTGGGCAGTTGTTACATGATGGGCAAGGGTGTAACCCGGGACAAGGATGAGGCAGTGCACTGGTGGACGCAGGCGGCCCGTCAGGGACATGTGCAGGCCCAGAACGATCTGGGCGGCTACTGCCTGTACACCAAGCGCGGTCGGGATGCGGCGCAATGGTTCCTCAAGGCGGCCGATCAGGGACATGTGACCGCGCAGTACAATTTGGGGAAGTGTTTCTACAGCGGTCAGGGCGTGGCCAAGGATCGCGGCAACGCGGTCTACTGGTGGCGCAAGGCGGCCGAACAGGGCTATGCGCCGGCGCAGTACCAGCTGGGACGTTGCTTCCATGAAGGGGAGGGCGTCAAGGCCAATGCGGCTGAAGCGGTGAAATGGTATCGAGCGGCGGCCGAGCAGGGCCATGCGGACGCGCAGTTTTATCTGGGGAGCTGCTATGTGGCCGGAGATGGGATCGAGAAGGATCGCAAGATGGCGGAAACATGGCTGCGGGCGGCTGCGGGCCAGGAACATATTGAATCTACTTTTATGCTGGGCGCCTGCCTTTCACGCTGGAATCCGAAGTCGCCGGAAGGCATATCGCTGATCCGCAAGGCGGCCGAACAAGGCCTGCCGCAGGCGCAGTCCTGGCTGGGACGCTGCTACGCGGAAGGGCGCGGTGTGCCCAAGGACAACAAGTTGGCGATACGGTGGTGGAAAGCGGCGGCGGATCAGGGCGACGAGCGCGCGATAACCGAGTTGATCAAACGCGGTTTTTCTAAATAGATTGAAATAAAGGCGGGCGTCTTCCCGGAAAGGGAAAGACGCCCGTTTTTTTTATCGCTTTTTCAATTATTGCAGGTCAACGAGGGGCGGACATGCCTTTGTTGCCATTGTCCGTTTGAGGGGCGTCTTCAGGCAATGTGAAGTGATTGACCCATATGATGAGCAGGGCGGCCAGCCCCAGATTGTCCATCACCCCTAGAACCGGTAGCCATTCGGGAATGAGAGCCAGCATCGAAAGACAGTACAAAAGTCCCAGCTCTGTTTTCACACGGAACGGCGTTGTCGGCACGAAAAAGATGTTTTTTTGATTGTTCTCTTCATATTTTTATCCCTAAAATTTTGCTAACTATATGTTTTTTATAGAAATTTCCTCTAGGAGTCATAGAGAAAAAGGGCATCAAGGCGCCCCTGTTTAGCAAACGAGTAAAATCTTTGATGCCTGACCAAAAGATCTCGAAAAAGAACACATTATTTTTTCATGACGATGATACCATAATGACAGGGGGAGACGGAGCAGGAAGACATTTTGATTCCCAAAGTGAAAGTATCAGTTCTTTTTGGCGTAATATGGATAGAAGGATGATCATCTTTGTCTACATCCCCTTTGATGAGTTTGTCTCCGCTGTCAAGTAGAAGCAAATCAAGATCTTTGCAATCATCATCGCATATGCCGGTAATCAAGTATTCATTGTCTGCTTCCAACCTTATTTTGTAGCCGCCCACGTCGCTGTCGCGTAAACTGCCAAACTTGCTCAGGTTTATATCTCCAGTAAAACCCATTACTGCGCCAGACAGAAGAGAAGCGGCAATTTTCGCCTTCATGGCCTCTTCAGCAGATAGAGAAAAACCAATCTGGGGAAATGTCAAAAAAAACATCATAACCAATGCAAATAGAAAACGTGTTTTCATAATCTTCCTCTCTTTAAGATAAAAGTGAATGAGTTACCGCTTCGCCCCGGCTTTTCTCAACATATCAACAATTTCAGGTGCTTTTTGTTTCCTTGCCAATGCCATTTTCAGAGGCGTCCGTTCTCCTATGGCTTTGGCGTTGGGATTCGCTCCCGCATCCAGCAATATTTTGATAAGTGCCGGTTTGCTTTTTTCAAAGAGTATGGCTCCCATAAGCGCTGTCATCCCATAGTTATCCGCGGCATTGACGTTTGCGCCTTTCCGGATCAACAGCTTTATCAGCTCGGGATCGGAATCAAGCGCCACTGCACGCATCAGCGCCGTCACTCCATTCTTGTTTTTGGCATTGATATCCGCCCCGGCCTCAAGCAACTCCTGCACAACCGTTAGGCTGGAACCGTCCATCGCATACATCAGAGCTGTATTTCCTTCATTGCCCTTGGCGTTGATATCCGCGCCCGCACGAAGCAGTGCCTGCACCATCTCAAGATTGCTCTTGTTTGTTGCGGATCGCATTGTCCATATCAGCGCCGTAAGACCGCCGGAATTCTCTCTGTCATTGACATCGGCGCCTGCCTGTATTAGCGCTTTTGTCACTTCCGGATTGGTATTCCACCCTGTTGCGAACAGCAGCGCTGTAACGCCGTCGATATCCTCTCTGATGTTGACATCGGCACCTGCCCGTATCAGCGCTTTTGTCACTTCCGGATTGGTATTTTTCCCGGCCGCGCACATCAGCGCCGTAATGCCATAGGCGTTTTTGGCGTTGACATCGGCGCCCGTGCGTATCAAAGCTGTCACCACTTCCGGGTAGGGATTTGCCATCGCCGCGGTCATTAGTGGTGTTGCTCCTTCCTCATTTGCGATATTTGCCTTTGCTCCGGAAGCTATTGCCCGCTGCACGTCTTTTGCCGTACCCTCCGCGCAGATCTTGAGAAAATCGCTGTCCGAAATCTCGCTTCGGTTTGAGGGGGATGCCGAGGCATAGCCCGAAAGGCCCGGCAGCAGGCAGCTTGTTAGTGCCACTATTGTGCTATATTTCCATAAGTGTTCGACAAAATTGATTTTCTTCATTACTTTTTTCTCCGGGAAAGAGCGGATCAACCTGTGTCTTAACGGTTTTTACTTTTGATCAGTTGCACAATCTTTGCATTGACGGCGCGGCGTGTGACGGAATTCTTGATGGCTTTAGCGCGCAACGATCCGGGGCTCCATGCGCAGCTCAGGGCATTGTCGCCCCGGTAGTTCCGGGCGTTGACGTCCGCTCCCGCCCGGAGCAGCGCCGCCACTACCTCCGGATTAGGATTGTGCTTTGCCGCCACCATCAGCGCGCTCCAACCGTTGTCATCCTGGGCGTTGACTCTTGCTCCGGCGCTCAGCAACACGGTTACTGCACCCGAGCGGGGATTGTGCATAGCAGTTTCCATCAGCGCCGTCCAGTTAAGCTCTTTTGTCGCATTGGGATTGGCGCCCGCTGCCAGGGCATTGCGGATCTCTTCTGTAGTGCCCTGTCTGCACAGCGCGATGAATTGGGTATCTGAAGTACCAATCCCATCCAAATTGAAATTGTCTCGCGTTGGCGAATCATATGTTCGTGCGCCCGCCTGTAAGAGCAATACCACAATTTTTTGATCCACCTCGGCACTCTGGTAGGTGGAAATTTTTTCTCTTTTCGAATGCCGTGCACACCACAGAGCATTTTGCCCCTTATTGTTTTTTGCATTCACATCCGCGCCAGCCCTGAGCAACATGGTTATCACTTCCGGATTGGGACTGTGCTGGGCCGCAGCCATCAGCGCCGTTGTGCCGACGCTGCTTTTGGCGTGGATGTTTGCGCCGGCGTCCAGCAATGTCCGCACTACTTGGGAGTTGGGGTTGTACCCTGCCGCCAGCATCAGGGCTGTCCAGTGGTTTTTATTGGCAGCATTGACCTTTGCCCCGGCTCGAAGCAGGGTCTTTACCACCTCAGGGTCGGGATTATCGCCTGCCGCCAGCATCAGGGAGCCGGTATGGAGGCGATTTTTGGCGTTCAGATTCGCGCCGTTTGCGAGCGCCTCGCGTACTTCCTCCGCTGTGCCGCTTTTACAGAGTTCAAGAAAGGCACTGTCTGAAAGTCTGGTCGGGGTCGGGGACAAGGAGGCAGGGCTTTGTTGGGAGAGAGGCTCGGATGCTCTTTCCGGTTCCGGGGCTTTTTCGGCCATCTTCACCGGTCGGCTGTCAGCTTCATGCAGAATTTGCACCACCTTGGAGTTGGAGGATTTTGAGACATTCGCCCAATCCAGCGCCGTCCGTCCTTCATTGTCTTTGGTATGGATGTTTGCTCCTGCTTTGAGCAATGCTTCCACCACTTCCGGATTGGCATTGAAGGCGGCGGCCAGCATCAACGCTGTCACTCCATTTTTGTTTTGAGCGAGAACATTCGCCCCAGCCGCAAGCAACACCCGCACCACCTGTGGATTGGATTTCTGCGCTGCCATCATCAGTGGAGTTGCGCCGCTTTGATCCTTGACATTTACATCAGCCCCGGCTACCAACAGCATCTTTATTATTTCTGAGTTGGGATTCTTGAGCAGAGCTGCTATCAACGGCGTTGCGCCATCACGGTTTTGAACGTTAACGTCCGTTCCGGCTGCAAGCAGCGCTCGTACCGTTGCCAGATTGGAATTCGCCACAGCCAGCATCAGCGCTGTATCTCCGTTCGCGTCTTTGGCGTTAATATTTGCTCCGTGTTTGAGGGCTCTGCGTACTTCATCCGCCGTGCCTTTTTTACAGAACGAAATAAATTCATTGTCTGGTATTGAGCGTATGTTTTTCAAGCTCGTATATGTCAGCACAAGCCCCAGCGCCGCCAGCGTTGCGATCGTTACCCAGCGAAATTCCTTTTTTCTTTGTAGGGGGGGCTGTTGTTGCTCTTTCTCTGTCTTTGGCAAAACAAGAATAGATGACTGTGTTGCAGGAACCTCGTCACTTGGAAGGAGCTCAATCTCGGTTTCTTGTTGTGGAAAGATGCTGGTTGTTGGTTGCAGCGCAGTGGCAGAGTTTGCTGCTTGAACAGAAGATTCGAATTTTTTTGGGTTCTTGGATTCTTTTGCCAAAGAGATGCCGCTTGCGGGCTTGATTTCCGGCGGGGTCGGGGAGGATGTCCGCACGAGCGCATCGCAGAGGAAAGATTCTTCAGCCTTTTTCGTTAGAGAGATGCCAGTTTCTGATGGGGTTTCTGACCGGATGGAAAAGGAGGGCGGTTGTCCCATGGCTTGGGCGGGAGCTTCCGCTTGCGGCTTTTGCGGAAAGAGAGCAAAAAAAGTGCCGAGAGCGAGCAATATTGTAGATAGTGTGATAGGAGCAAGTGGGTTCACACAAGCTGACATTGCAAAAAATACTGATGGTATTATTGCCGGAACAATTGGAGATATTATATTTAGTTTATATTGTTTTGTAATATAATATAAAAATATTGAAAGGAATCCTGCTACGTTAAAAAAACTTATAAATTTAAGAGATTTTATTATGTCTACAATTTTTAGAAAATCCCCTTCAAGTGAAGGCTTTAAAAAAATTAATAAAGATATTTCTTCAGGAGTTATTGAATGATGAAAAAGTTCTATTAATGTATATACTTGCTCAGCTCCCCAGATCATGAATCCTATAATGATTAATGATTTTATTTGTTTATTAAATAATCCAATAGCAATAAGTGTTGATGCAATAAATATGCAAAAATAATCCAATCTAAAAGATTTTGAATGTATAATATTTCCAATCCATAGTATTGATATTATAACAAAAATTATTTCAGCTATTGTCCTTGCGTTTCTAATAAGGTATGAATCATAAAATGATCCATTTTGTGAATGAATGTTCTTTAATGGTATAGCTTCGTTGTTTTTCTGAAGCTCTGTATCAGAAAGACGGATCCAGTCCTGAAAACCCTGACGCCAGACTAGGGGGTCGGGATGTATCGTACCTGTGGTGAGAAGACAGAGTATTTCGTCTTCAGAACAAGGACCTTTAGCGTTTCCTTCATGTTCATAGTACCATAAAGTCTTTTCATTCATAATTACTCATCCTTTCCTATCTGAAAATCAGAAATGTCTTGGAGAAAGATGCAGGAAATAAGGCCCTTGTCCTTTTGTTCTCCTTGAAGTTTATGCTTTATGGCGCATGGCATACAAGACGGCTCCACAGAAGATCCCCATCCCCCGGATAACTTTGGCGATGGCAGGAAACACATACGTTCCGAGACGATCATAATACGCTTCTTCAAGAGTTCGTCCGCCCACAGATGTAATATTGCAGATTCTGACTCCAGCAATATCAAATTGTTTCGCCACCTCAAATGCGCTGAGGATAAATATAATGGCACCGATGACAAATATTGCTTTTCGTATTTCGTAAAAGTATTTTATGCCAGTATGATGCTTGTTGTTTGTTCCATTATCGAGAGTTTTTATACCAGATGATGATGACAAATTTTTATTTACTGATGATGGAAGAGGAGGAGGTGTAACAGAATTTTGAGGAATATTCTCATTTGATGAGGTATTTTCTCCATGATTCTGACAATCATGATGTGTTTCATCATTTATTTCTTTACAGCAATATTTGCATATCATAATTATATCATTCCTTGTTAATATGATCGAGCTATATAACCATAATCTCTCTACATTATGTGCAATACATTGCTTTGTCCATCAATTCTTCCTAGAAATGAATGCAAAACATGATATTTGTCTCCTTTTTGGTCTGATATGAACAAAAAAGTGCGCAACATTGATATTGTACTGCTTCTGTTATTTTTTTTGCCTAAAACTATCGATATCGACTCTTCACAGTACAACAAATATTGCGCACTTTTAGTGCTTTATCAACTCTATTTTGATGCGTTTATATAGTTCTGCTTTATCCCTCCATATCCTGATAGTTTTTCTCCATCTGCCATATTGTAAAATACCCGCTATTCTTCAAGATGCGCCTGCAGGAACAGGCTTTTTGACAGCGCGTCGAAGAAACTCTGGTAGGGGGCGGGATCCTGAATGGGTGTAACGTTGTACTGTGCGTTGGCCCGTACGGTCATCTGATCCTTGCCTCTGGGGGTAACGTTGACGGTCATACGGACCGTATATCCTTTGAGCTTGGTTCCAGTTACGCTGCCAAGGGGCAGAGAGGCCTTGTCAATGACGAATCCCAGATCCTGAAGCGTGGCGATGACGGCCTCGACAGTTTTCTGTTTGTCTGCCGTGTCAAAGTAGCGGGTCTGAATCTGACGCAGTTTCAGTTGCTCCGCTCCATTAGCGTCAAGAACGCCCTGGCGCGCGTTGACCGCGCATCCGCCAAGGGCAAGAGTCAGAAGAGAGAGAACGATAGCAAGTTGTTTTTTCATATCTCGTGTGCCTCCAAGAAGACGGATTTTGAAAGTTTCTCAAAAAATTCCTTGTAAATTTCCACATCACTAATCTGCTCGGCTCTTGTGCACTGGCCCGCGGTATTCATTATCAGGCGCTGGAAGGTGACACGCACCGTTGATTCGTTAACATCTGGTTTTTGGCGCATAACCATGGAAACCCGGATGATCTGATGGGAATCTATTGGCATGGACCCGCCTCCAAGAGCGGCAATCAGAACCGCTCCGGCCACCTGGCCGGCGCTTACCGCGTCTCGTGTTTTGGAACCGGTCAAAACGCCCAGAGGAATCTCCGATTCTTCCAGGGTAAAGCCCAGATCTTGCAAGACATTGGCGGCGGCGCCCAACATCTGTTCCTTGTTGGTCGTTTCAAAACGCCGGGTCTGGAGCTGGCGGTTTGCCAAACTTTCCGGCGGGAGTTCAAGCGCCTCTTTGGGAACTTGAACGCATCCCGCCAGCAGGCCCAAACAGATAAAAAGAACAAGCAATCTTTTCATGGTCATGTTCTCCTAAAAGCTGGACTGACGGTAGGAATAATCGCGGACCGTGTTGTTCTTGTTGAATTTGATGATGATGGTGATGGTACGCTGGCTGTACGAACTTGCGCCGGAACTGCCGCCGAAGCCACCGCCGACACCGCCGACACCGTTGCCATTGCCACCGCCAAAGACAAGGCCCAGGCCGCCCGAGGAAGTGGAGTACACCCTTTCCGTGGCTACCTTGTCATAAACCCAGGTTTCGCGGCGCTCGCTGTCGGTGGTGACCATGTTGGGCGCACCGAGGATGGAAACGACGTCGGCGCTGGACATGCCCTCGCGGATTTCACGCTGGACCTTGGCGATGGAAAGCCGGTCGCCGGCATCATTGCGAACGGCCTCGCGGTGCTGCCCGGCGGGTATGCATCCGGTCATGGCCAGGCATAGAATCCCCAGAAGAACAGAGCGTTTTTTCATTCTTTTTTCTCCTTTCCATCAAAAAACAATCAAGGGAATATAAAGGGTGCTGGAAGGGGTAGCGCCGGTGATTTAGAGATACCTAACCATGCCAATAAGATAATCATAATAATCAAAGCTAGAATTCCTTTTAAAACGGTGTCACCAAAAGACGCTCCACCAACCAATGCACCAAGAATAAGAATAACTATAAATACTTCAAGCATGAATATACCTCCATATTATTTAAGGTATATAAATTTTATATTTACATATTAATCGATACTTCCATTACCCAATGTAACATCATGCATAAGATCTCCAAGAGATTTAAAATATCCTGTACAACTTACCGATTCTCCCTTTCTGAGGGATGATATTCTTTTAACTTGTGTATAATTATCCTTATTCACCAAAACTTTGACGGATCTACCATCTACATTAAGTGAAACATATATATCTCTCCCATTGATTGCATAACCAGCATCATTTAATGTTCCACGTACTGTAACTTGTCTTCCTTCAAAATCCTTCCATTTTTCCATACGCTGCAAATTTGACATGCTTTCAGCAGAATCGAGATAGTCACAATAATCGCTCCATATACCATAGGAAAATGCTGAAGTAGCTACTATTGATAGTGCAAATACCATAACGATTATCAATTTTTTCATGACTTATTCTCCTTTCTGTTTTTATTAAACGAGTATAAAAAAAGGCATGATTTCTATCATGCCCTCACGAGGTACCGCCAGATACCCATGCCAAGACATCGACAAAATCATGCCCAAGTAGAAGCATATCCCGTCAGATGTTGACTGCTGATAAAGAATTGGCGGTTCTCGTGAGGTCAACTTCTGTATTACATAACATATTCAATTTTTATGTTGAAACACATGGATCGTTTGTTGACGAACCGTAATTTTCCTTTCTTGATAAAAAGAAAACCAATAATGATATATCGACTAGAAGATATTCTTTAATAAGTAAAGAAGAAAAAGGATAAAAAGTAAACATCCACATCCTTCATGTACAGATTCATGCTCTTCCTTTGGCATAAAAATTCCTTCGCAAATTCAAAATCGTCAGCAATAAAAAAAGGGCATGACTCATATCGTCTGCTCACTTGACGCCGCCAGGCGCTCATCTCGAGACAACGACAGAATCACGCCCCTTGAAAGCGTATTCCGTTAGATGTTGACTGTTGATAAACAATTGGCGGTTCTCGTGAAGTCAACTTCTGCGTTATTGTTACATATTCAATTGAAAGATCAAAGCCTCTGCCCCTGCTTGAGTGAGGGTATAGGCGTCTTCTGCTTTTATGTGAAGATTTTCCCCTGTACTTGCCAGAAAATGGGCAATAAAAAAGGGCATGACATCCATCATTCCCTCACGTGGTACCGCCAAGCACCTTTAATCAACAGATAATGACAGAAGCCATGCCCGACTTGGGCATGTCCGCCAGAGGTTGACTGTTGGTAGGATCTGGCGGTTCCCGTGAGGT
>JAILGY010000035.1:0-26916 GCA_024696325.1 bacterium
CATCGTGTCGCGCAAGCCACAGACGACGCGTAACCGCATCTTGGGCATCTACAACGACGAGCGCGGCCAGATACTGCTGTTCGATACGCCGGGCTATTTTCATGGCAGCAAGGCGCTGGATCGCTATCTTGAGGAACAGACGCTGAAAACCTGCGCCGGCGTGGATGCGGTCGTGATGCTGATGGATCCTCGCAGCGGATTACCCCAGGCCTTGCTGGACGCCATAGGAGAGAGCCGCGTCCCGGTTGTGCTGGCCATCAACAAGATAGATACGCTGGACAAGCCGCGACTTTTGCCTCTGATCGACAAATGTTCCCAGGCCTTTGCCTTCCGCGAAATTGTACCGATCAGCGCCCTGACCGGCCAGGGAACGGACGAGTTGGTGAGCGCCATGTTCAAGTTGTTGCCGGAAGGGGAGCCGCTCTACCCCGATGACCAGCTCAGCGATTTGCCGGAACGCTTCTTTGTCGGCGAGATTATCCGCGAGAGGATCCTCCACTGTGTGCATGACGAGGTGCCGCACGGCGTCGCGGTCTGCATCGACTCGTTTCACGAGCGTGAGGACGGGCTTGTCGAAATCAATGCGACCATCGTGGTGGAACGCGACAGTCACAAACGGATAGTCATCGGCCAGGGCGGCAAGATGCTGCGCCTTATCGGCCAGAGCGCGCGGGAGCGGATTGAAAAGTTTCTGGACACCCGGGTTTTCCTGAAAACCTTCGTGCGGGTGGAAAAGAACTGGACGCACTCGCCGGCGCGTCTGGACGAGCTGGGCTACAGCGATTTCTGACAACGCCGTTTGGTGAGAGTTTTTTGTGGATTGAAGCTTTTTTCAAGGATTGAAGTGGATTCATGTTGCCAGTTGTTGCCATTGTCGGTAGGCCCAATGTGGGCAAGTCAACGTTGTTCAACCGCCTGAGCGGAAAGCGTCAGGCGATTGTGGAGGACATGCCGGGCGTGACCCGCGACCGGATCTATGCCGAGGTACGCCGTTTCGAGCGTCCCTTCCTGCTGGTGGATACCGGTGGTTACGAGCCGGCCTCCGATCATGTCATCCTGAGCAAGATGCGTGAGCAGACCGAAATCGCCATCCGTGAGGCCGATATCATCCTCTGCCTGCTGGACGGCGCCCTTGGTCTGCATCCCGCCGATTACGACATCGTCGATCTGCTGCGGCGCCAGAACAAGCCGGTGTTCTACGTGGTCAACAAGGTGGATTCTCCTTCTCTGGAGATGTCGGCGCACGAGTTCCACGCGCTGGGGATTGAGACGTTCTACACCATCTCGGCGGCGCATGGCATGGGGGTGGCCGACCTGGTGGAGGCGGTGCTGGATCGGGTGCCGGAAAGCGCCATGGCCGATCCGGAAGGGGATGAGACCCGCATAGCCATCATCGGGCGCCCCAATGCCGGCAAGTCCTCCATCGTCAACCGTCTGCTGGGGGAGGAACGGGCCCTGGTCAGTCCTATTGCCGGTACGACCCGCGACAGCATCGACACGCCG
The DNA here is from genome assembly GCA_024696325.1 of bacterium. GTDB lineage: Bacteria > Desulfobacterota > Desulfuromonadia > Desulfuromonadales > JAAYDE01 > RGIG7977. Next base: position 1,504 of record JAILGY010000035.1, read on the forward strand.
TTCAACTACAATGGCAGGCGCTATCTGCTGATCGATACCGCGGGGATCCGGCGCAAGGCCAAGGTGGATGAAAAACTGGAAAAGATCAGTGTCCTGCAGGCCATCAAGGCCATTTCCCGCGCCCATGTGGTGATCGTGACGCTGGACGCGGAACGTGGCGTCGCCGAGCAGGATCTGACGGTTGCGGGATACGCCTTCGAAAAGGATCGGGCTTTGCTGCTTGCGGTCAACAAGTGGGATCTGATAGCCAAGGACAACAGCACTTTCAAGCGCTTTACCGAGGAAACGCGTGCGCTGTTCAAGTTTGCGCCGCATGCGCCGCTGCTCTTCATATCTGCGCTGACCGGCCAGCGGGTGTCGAAGATCATGCCGGAAGTGGAACGGCTCTTCGATCAGTTCAACCGTGAAATTCCCACCGCGGCGCTGAACAAGGCACTGATGGAGATTGTGGAGCGCAAGTCACCGCCGGTGTTTCACGGCCGCGCGGTCAAGATCTTCTATGCGACCCAGACGGCGGTGCGGCCGCCGACAATCACAGTGTTCGTCAGCCGGGAAGAGGGGCTCAACATCTATTACCGCCGTTATTTGGCCAACCGGCTTCGTGAGGCTTTTGGAATTGAAAACGTGCCGCTGCGCCTGCTGTTCAAGGACAGAAGCCGCTAAAAAGGGGTCCTTTTTTTAAAAGCGGAGGCGTTGGAAGCGCGCATGCCTTGACAAGTCCGGGAAAATTCTTTAGATAAGCGAAATTCCCGTGCCTGTCGGGACAGTAAGATGCGTGTGTTCAAGGAGGTAGGTTTTGGCCAAGGAAGAAGCAATCGAAGTCGAAGGTAAAGTCATTGAGCCGTTGCCGAACGCGATGTTTCGGGTTGAGCTGGATAACGGTCATATCGTGCTGGCGCATATTTCCGGCAAGATGCGCAAGTTTTACATCCGGATCCTGCCCGGCGATCGGGTGACGGTGGAGCTTTCCCCTTACGATTTGAGCCGCGGGCGGATTACGTACCGGGCCAAGTAAGGGGCACAGGCTGTTTTTTTTGCCGGCGCGTTGCGCACGTTGCCGGGCAAAAGAGAAAGTTTTGGTGTTGATCCCCGCCGCAAGCTGATTTGCGACGGGGATTTTCATGTGTAGTAGTTTAGACTTGCCCTGACAGAGATCTCCGTCATTGATGGGGAGCGGCTGCCATCCTGTTTCTGTCAATCCATGCCATCAGAAGATTCACAATTCTTTGCTGCTGCGACTCGGTCAATTCCTGATGAAGCGGAACCCTGTACCATTTATTCAGGCACCCTCTGCAACAGCACGCGGTGGCGTGCATTGCCTTGAAAACCGGGTGCCCGTGCATCGGCGTTTGTTTCCCATCGTTGACGGGCTCCGCCGGAGCGAGCTTCTGTCGCACAAAATCCTCCGCATGCTTTCGCATGACGTCCATACCTTTTTCCTCAAGGTACAGCTGTTCTTTTTTGGTGAGGTGAAAGCTGGAACGGAACCTGGATTTCTCCAACTTCTCAAGCGCTTGTTCGATCGTCTGCATGATTGTCCAGCCTGCTTTTTTAAAATTTTCGGCCTGAGACATAATCTTTCAATTCGGCTGCGGTCTTGTTGCCACTCAAAGCAGCCAAGGCAACTTGGCCTTGAAGTCCGGAGCATGATTCCTTCGTTTGGTCATTTTCGCTCTCCTTTCGTAAGACAGGATAAGCTATCATACCTATCCATTTTTAGGGGAGCACCTTAGAGCTTTGGTATCCGAAACTTGCGGAATATGCGGCAGTTTTATCTGTTGTTTCCAATTCGGCACACAGTGTGTGTCGGCTGCTGATGAGGATGCCGAATGGCAAAATACGAGCATTTTATACGGAAGATACCGTATGCCGCAAAAGCGGGATGAAATTCCCGTCAGCTGTAACGGCGACTAAGCTATTTCCCAAAACAACACACGGTGTGTGCCGTTTTGAATGGACCGCGCTCTGCAACGGGTTAGGGAAGTAAATTGCCGCGCTTCAGGCAAAGGTGCGCGGAGAGAGGCAGCTGAACAAGCAGGTGCAATTGAATGCGGAGTTGAAACAATTAAGGAAAGAATTGGAAATTTTGAATACAGGAAGGATTTAAGATTGAATAAGCTTGATGACATTTTCATTACTGGAGCATGCAATATTCTTGCAGAGACGAATAGCGGTCTCAGCGGATCGCAAATTCTCGAATACTGTAGTTCCTATGCCATAAATTATAACAAGGTAATTCCTTATGGGAGTACTCTGATGGGTGCACCCAATAAAAGAACCGCTCTTAAGGAAAACCTGCGAATATTTGATGCTGTTGAACAATTCAGAATAATCAAAGATTTATGTGAGCTCCCGATGTTTCAGGGAAATGAGCAGGTGAGCAATCTGAAAATAATGCTTTATAAGCGATATGGAAATCTTTCCAAGGAAAAAATCAGTGAAACTGAGTTGATACAAACTACAAAACACTGGCTATCAGGTTATTCAAATGCACTGAAACAATATGAAAGTGCTTTATCTAAATTCGAGGGTGGAATCTTTGAACGAAACACTCTTGATGATATGAGACTATCTTTTGAGCTGTTGGTTAAAGCTCTCTTAAGTAATGAAAAGAGCTTAGAGAACCAAATTGCTGGGATATGTACACTTATGGAGCAATCAGGTGCATCAGCAGAGCTTAGAAACATGGTTCAACCTGTTATTAAGTACTATACAGACTTTCAAAATCATCATGTTAAGCAGTACTATACAGACTTTCAAAATCATCATGTTAAGCATAATGACAAGATAAATAATAATGAGTTGGAATACGTGATCGAATTGACTAGCGTTATTATGAAATTCTTGATCAAGGCAAATGGAGACAAAAATTGATGGATAAAATGCGAATGGAAACTCCTGACCTGACCGATCAGAACATCGAGAAAATCGGTGCTCTTTTTCCGAACTGCATTACTGAGACGAAAGATGAAAACGGCAAGTTGAAGAAGGCCATCAATTTTGAGTTGCTGCGGCAGATGTTGTCTCATGATGTGGTTGAAGGCGATGAAGCCTACGAGTTTACCTGGGTCGGCAAGAAGGCAGCCATTGTCGAGGCGAACAAACCCATTCGCAAAACCTTGCGCCCATGTCCAGAAGAAAGCGTGGACTGGGATACCACGCAGAACCTCTATATTGAGGGCGACAATCTGGAAGTGCTGAAACTTTTGCAGGAAAGTTATCTTGGCAAAGTCAAGATGATCTACATCGACCCACCATATAACACTGGCAATGATTTTATCTACCGAGATAATTTCGCCATCAACTCTGATGAATATGAGAAACAGCTTGAAGTGTTCGATGAGGAAACCGGTGACCGTTTGTTTCGGAATACTGATTCCAATGGTCGGTTTCATTCGGACTGGTGTAGTATGATTTATTCACGATTGATGTTGGCTAGAAATCTATTATCTGATGATGGTATTATTTTTATTAGTATCGACGACAGAGAACAAGAAAATCTAAGAAAGATCTCTGATGAAGTATTCGGGGCAGCTTGTTTTATTGCCCAAATTGTATGGCAAAAACGTACATCTCCAGATGCCAGAAGAAATATAAGTGACGGTCATGAATATATCATTGTATATGTAAAAAATGAAGAACGTGGCCATAGTGTTCTTAAATCTCTTCCTTTTGATGATAATGATTTTGCGAGATATAAGAATCCAGATAATGATCCTAATGGACCTTGGATATCAACGGACTGCACTGCGCAAAGTGGTCACGGGACAAAAGATCAATTTTATGACCTTGTTACTCCGGCAGGCAGGGTAATAAAGCTACAAGAAGGCCTCTGTTGGAGATATACGAAAAAACGAATGGAAGAAGAGATTTCAGCAGGACATATCTGGTTTGGAGCCGATGGAAAGGGTGTTCCAAGAAAGAAAACATATTTAGCGGATAGAGAAGGAAAAACAATGTGGACGTGGTGGCCTAACTCTGAAGTTGGGCACACTCAAGAAGCGACAAAAGAAGTATCCGTATTGTTTAACCAAACTGGTATAATGGATTTCCCAAAGCCAGTAAGGCTTATGGAGCGAATTGTACATATAGCGACAGAAAAAGATTCTTTAGTTATGGATTTTTTTTCTGGATCAGCAACAGTTGCTCATGCAGTTATGCTTGAAAATGCAAAAGATAAAGGCGAGAGAAAATTTATTATGGTTCAACTGCCTGAAAAAACAGCTGAGGGATCTCCAGCTTATAAATGCGGCTATCATACAATATGTGAACTTGGCAAAGAACGCATCCGTCGTGCTGGTGCCAAAATCAAAGAAGACAGCCCTTTAACCACACAGAACCTTGATGTTGGATTTCGTGTCTTCAAACTGGATTCCAGCAACATGAATGACGTGTATTACTCCGCTGGCGAGTACACGCAGGACATGCTTTTGTATTTTGAATCCAATGTGAAAACTGACCGCACCGATCTTGACCTGCTCTTCGGCTGCCTGCTGGACTGGAACCTTCCGCTTTCCATGCCCTATACCTCCGAGAAAATCGAGAACTGCACCGTCCACACCTACAACGAAGGCGACCTAATCGCCTGTTTTAACGAAAATATTCCTGACACAGTTATCAAGGAGATCGCCCGCCGTCAGCCTCTCCGCGCCGTCTTCCGCGACAGCAGTTTTCGCGATGCTCCGGCCAAGATCAACGTGGACGAGATCTTCAAGATGCTCGCGCCGGATACAAGCGTAAAGGTTATCTGAAAAACAATGAGAAATGTGGAGTTAGGAATGAAGAGTGGGGAATTGACGGCGTTTTATCTGGCCTTTCCAAAATGCGACGCACTGCGTCATGAATTGGGCTGGTCGTGCGCTATCGCCTGCTGATGTGAGTACTGAATGAAGAAACCTAAGCTTTTCTGCCGTCTTTGTGCCGTTTATTTACAGGACCAAATTGGGGAAACAGTGTTTACCCAATTTGGCCATCTGCTAAAGTCGATACGGGCAGGCGCTTCTATCTCAGTTGGTCGCAATATCTCATGTTCATCGGCAATTATTGACAAGCATCACTTATGTCTGAAGAATCGTCAAAAGAGGAAGAATGAACGCCCACACCATTGAAGTCATTGACAGAGGCTTACGATGCCTGTCTGAAAACCTTGGCGCGAAGGAAACAGAAATTTTTGTGTGCACTCTTCTACGGGAGAAATTTGATTACACGAAGTGGCGTCAACCTTTTGTAGATGGCATTAAAACTTTTGATGATTTGGACGCGTTGCTGACTGTCGCCAGAGAGAAGTCCCGTTTTGGAGGCAATCCAGATTCTGTGTTGTAGAGAAAGATTTTCCAAACCGGTGGTTTGGAAAAAATGTACTCGGTAAGGAGTTAACCATGCCTCCCCTTAATATTCTCATCGGCGGCGAATCCTTCAGGGAGCTTCGTGAACGGAATTGCTGCTATGTTGATAAGACAACGCTTTTGGAAGAGATGCTGACAGCGATTCCTCCAAAAGTTTCTCTTGTTACCCGTCCCCGGCGTTTTGGCAAAACGCTGACCCTGAGTATGCTCCAGGAGTTCTTTGATATCCAAAAGGATAGCCGGGGTATTTTCGAGGGGCTGGCGGTTTCCGGGAATGGAGCGCTCTGCAAAGCCTGGATGAATCAATATCCAGTAGTGTTTTTGACGCTGAAAAATATTGAAGGCTTAACGTTTCAGTCTGCTTTGAGTCAGTTCGGTGAGCGTATACGGGTTTTATTAATTTCCATGACGTACTTGACGGAAAGTCCGCGTGTCAACGCCAGCGACAGGGCAATATTATCGCAGCTTGAAGCAGGACATGGCGATGATACCATGCTGATGAACAGCCTTGATACACTGTGCCGGGCGCTTGAGGCGCATTGGGGGAAACCCGTCATCCTGCTCATTGATGAATACGATGTGCCCATCAATCATGCCGAACAAAAAGGTTATTACGATGAAATGATCGGTTTCATGAGGAGTCTCCTTGGAGCTGCCCTCAAGACCAATGCGTCACTGAAATTTGCTGTGCTCACAGGTTGCCTGCGTATCGCCAGGGAGAGCATTTTCACGGGCTTAAACAACTTTAAGTGCTATGGCATTTCCGACGTGCAGTATGCGGACAAACTGGGCTTTACACCCGCCGAAGTGGATACGCTTCTCAGTGACGCCGGTTTTCCGGATAAAAAGGCTATTCTGAAAGAATGGTACGATGGCTACCGTTTCGGTAAACAAACGGAAATGTATTGCCCCTGGGATATTCTTCAATATCTCTATGATCTGCAAATTGATCCGGACGTGAAACCGCAGGCCTACTGGAAAAATACCAGCGGCAACGCCATTGTGCGCGCGTTGATTGAGCAAACGGGACAAAAAACACGCAAAAAGATTGAGGATCTCATTGAAGGCAAGGTGATAGAAGAGAATCTGGCGGAAGATTTGACCTATAACCTGGTTTATGAAAACGAGGGCAATATCTGGTCCATGCTCTACTTGACGGGCTATCTGACCAGGGCGTCCCGGCAGCCGGATAACGGCAATACGGCCCTGGTCATTCCCAATAAGGAAGTCAGGGAAATTTTTACGACAACGGTTACCGCATGGTTTAACGAATCCATCGGAAAACAGGACCTTTCCCCCCTTGTGGAAGCCCTTTGGAATGGAGACGCGGCAGCCATGCAGGATATCTTGAAACGCATCCTGTACAGCACCATCAGTTATTACGACAGTGCCGAAAACTTTTACCATGGCTTTATGGCGGGCCTTGTCAGCGGCATGGGGCTTGATCTGGAATCCAATCGGGAAAATGGACTGGGGCGCAGTGACATAACCATTGAGGATGGGTTGAACAACCGGGCCATCATTATTGAACTGAAATACGCGCCTGAATACGAAGACCTGGACAGGAAAGCCGGAGAGGCGCTTGCCCAGATTGAGGAAAGAAAATATGCCGCGGGTTTGCCGCCGAATATTCGGACGGTTCTGAAATACGGCATATCGTTCTGGAAAAAGGAGTGCTGTGTCAAAACGGCCTGTCAGAAGCTGACATGCAAGTCAGGGAACAGTTGAGAATCCTGGGAAGGTGAATGCATGAAGCTCCAGTTCAAACACCAGAAATTCCAGGCGGATGCCGCCAAGGCTGTGGTGGACGTTTTCGCCGGGCAGCCCTACCTCACGCCTACCTACATGATGGACCGGGGGGCCGGGTATCAGATGTCGACGACCGATGACGCCGATTTTACCGGCTGGAGCAACCAGAAGATTATTCCGGCCCTGAATGACCAGCTGATACTGGAGAACTTGAGGAAGATTCAGCGGGCGAACCAGATTAAACCTTCTGAAAAGCTGGAAGGCCGCGCCAATGGCTACAATCTGACCATCGAAATGGAGACCGGCGTCGGCAAGACCTACACCTATATCAAGACCATGTATGAGCTGAACCGCGCCTACGGCTGGAGCAAGTTCATCGTGGTCGTGCCGAGCATTGCCATCCGCGAGGGTGTGTTCAAGTCTTTCGAGATAACGCGGGAGCACTTTGCCGAGGAATACGGCAAGAAAATCCGGTATTTTATCTACAATTCCGCCCAGTTGACGGAGATCGACCGTTTCGCTTCGGATAGCTCCATCAACGTCATGATCATCAACTCGCAGGCCTTCAACGCCAAAGGCAAGGATGCCCGGCGCATATACATGAAGCTGGACGAATTCCGCTCCCGCAGACCGATTGATATTATTGCGAAGACCAATCCGATCCTGATTATCGATGAACCGCAATCGGTGGAAGGGGCGCAGACCAAAGAGCGCCTGAAGGAGTTCCATCCCCTGCTGACCCTGCGCTATTCCGCCACGCACAGGTCCGACAGCGTGTACAACATGGTCTACCGGCTGGATGCGATGGATGCGTATAACCGGCGCCTGGTCAAGAAGATCGCCGTGAAGGGGATCTCCGAAACCGGGAGCACGGCCACCGATGGCTATGTGTATCTGGAGAGTATCAACCTTTCAAAGAGCGATCCCACAGCCACGCTGCAATTCCATGTGAAACTGGCGGCAGGCCCCAAACCGAAGAGCCGAATCGTCAAGATGGGCGATGACCTCTACGACTATTCCAACGAGCTGGAGGAATACAAAGAGGGCTTTGTCATAAAGTTCATCGACGGCCGGGATGATTCCGTGGAATTTTTAAGGTGGATGAGGAACAGCTGCGCCGCATCCAGATACACGAAACCATCCTTTCCCATATCCAGCGGGAACGCCAGCTCTTCTACAAGGGCATCAAGGTGCTGAGTCTGTTCTTTATCGATGAAGTGGCCAACTACCGCGAGTATGATGCCGCCGGTCAGCCCGCCAACGGAAAGTACGCTACGATATTCGAAGAGGAATATGAGGAGATCGTTGGAAAGCAGCAGCTCTCCTTCGGAGAGGATGACTATGTCGAATACCTGAAGAGCATTCCGGCTTCCAGAACCCATGCCGGATACTTCTCCGTGGATGGCAAGGGCAAGATGATCAACGGCAAGGTCGACAAAAAGGAAAAGACCTCCGATGATGTCAGCGCCTACGATCTGATTATGAAGAACAAGGAACTGTTGCTGGATCGGGATCCGAAACGGTCTCCGGTGCGGTTCATTTTTTCCCATTCCGCGCTGCGCGAGGGTTGGGACAATCCGAACGTGTTCCAGATCTGCACCCTGAAACAAAGCGGCAGCGAGGTCCGCAAACGTCAGGAAGTGGGGCGCGGTCTGCGCCTCTGCGTCAACCAGGACGGCGAGCGTATGGATGTCAATGCCCTGGGCAACGATGTCCACAACATCAACGTGCTCACGGTCATTGCCAGTGAAAGTTATGACTCCTTCGCGAAGGGACTCCAGACGGAAATGGCCGAGGCGGTGACGGACAGGCCCAGAAAGGTTACCGCAGAGCTGTTTAGGGGAAAAGTCATCAAAGACGACCAGGGGAATGAACAGGTTATTGATGAGGATACCGCTACCGCCATCTATGAAAGTCTTATTGAAAACGGCTATGTGAGAAAAGGCCAGTTGACCGACAAGTATTACGACGACAAGTCTAACGGCAAAGTCAGTGTGGCCGAAGAAGTGGCGGACTCTGTCGCTTCCATCATGGAGATTCTGGACTCCATCTACGATGCCAGGAACTTGCAGCCTGAAAATGCCCGCAGCAACAATGTGGAGCTGCAGGTGGATGAAAACAAGCTGGCCATGCCGGAGTTCAAGGCGCTTTGGTCGAAAATCAACGCCAAGTCCGTATATGTGGTTGACTTTGATACGGATGAGCTGATCCGGAAGTCAATCGTTTCGCTGGACAGCAAGCTCTGCGTCTCCAAAATATACTTCAAGGTCGAAACCGGCACGATAGAGAACATCAAGTCCAGGGAGGATCTGGTGGCAGGTACTTCCTTCGTCAAGGAGGAATCCGAGTCCACCCGCTACGGTGTTGCCATTACAGCGAACGCCAGGGTGAAGTATGATTTGGTTGGTGAGCTGGCTAGTGAAACCGGCCTTACCCGGAAGGCAATTATCGAGATTCTGCGGGGAATACAGCCCTCCGTGTTCAATCAGTTCAGGGACAATCCGGAAGAGTTTATCCTGAAAGCCGCCTCGCTGATCAACGATCAGAAGGCTACGGCAATCATCGAGCACATTACTTACGATATTCTGGACGAACGCTACGACACGGATGTTTTTACCGATCCCACCATCAAGGGCAGGCTGGGCGTAAATGCGATGAAGGCCAAAAAGCATCTGTACGACCATGTTGTGTACGATTCCGACAGGGAACGTGCTTTTGCGGCCGACCTGGATGCCAGCAGGGAAGTGGCTGTCTATGTCAAACTGCCTGATGGTTTTTATATTTCCACTCCGGTGGGACACTATAACCCGGACTGGGCGATTGCCTTCTATGAAGGCGGCGTCAAGCACATCTATTTTGTGGCGGAAACGAAGGGCTCCATGAATTCCATGCAGCTCAGGCTGATAGAGGAGTCAAAGATCCACTGCGCAAGGGAACACTTCAAGGCGCTTTCCAGTGGCAACGTGGTCTACGACGTTGTGGACAGCTACAAGGCGCTGCTGGAAAAGGTCATGCGATAAATAGCTATCTGCCTGTTTGCAGTGTATCGCGCCGGTTGAAACGTCATGCGGAAGGGGGCGATTGAGACCGGCGCATGGGGGCTTTTGTCCCGTCATTTTCGCTCTCCTTTTGAGGGGGCAGGGTGAGCTATCACAGATGTCCATTTTGGGAGGAGCACCTTTCCAGAAAGAAGTCCCATTTTGAAGGCAGTCCGGATACCATGTTGTAGAGAAAAATTTTCCGAACCGGTGGTTTGGGAAAAACGTACTCGGTAAGGAGTTAACCATGCCTCCCCTTAATATTCTTATTGGCGGTGAATCATTCAGGGAAATCCGGGAGCAGAAGTGCTGCTATGTCGACAAGACAGCGCTTTTGGAAGAAATGCTGGCCACCATACCTCCCAAAGTTTCTCTTGTCACCCGTCCCCGGCGTTTCGGCAAAACGCTGACCATAACCATGCTTCAGGAGTTCTTTGATATCCAAAAGGACAGCCGGAGCATTTTCGAGGGGCTGACAGTTTCCAACAATGCCGCCCTCTGTAAAACCTGGATGAATCAATATCCTGTGATGTTTTTGTCTTTTAAGGGGGTGGAAGGACGCAATTACGAGCTTGCCTGCGGACAAATGTCCGAATTGTTGCAAAGCATTTGCATTGCGCATTCATATTTGCTGGAAAGTGCCAAGGTCGATCCGGACAACAAGAAGAAAATCGCTGTTCTCAAGGCGGGTGAAGTATCCGAGAAGGAAATGACCGGCTCTCTTCTTCTCCTTTGCCGTGCGCTTGAGGCGCATTGGGGCAAGCCGGTTGTTCTGCTCATTGACGAGTACGACGTGCCTGTGAACTGTGCCGAACAGAACGGCTATTACAAAGAGATGATTGGCTTCATGCGCAATCTTTTGGGGGCCGTCCCCAAAACCAATGCGTCACTGAAATTCGCCGTGCTGACAGGGTGCATCCGCATTGCCAGGGAGAGCATTTTTACGGGCTTAAACAACTTTAAGTGCTATGGCATTTCCGATGCGCAGTATGCCGACAAATTTGGTTTTACGCCTGTTGAAGTGGATATGCTTCTCGATGATGCCGGTTTTTCGGATAAAAAGGCAATACTGCAAGAATGGTATGATGGCTATCGCTTCGGTAAAAAAACGGAAATATATTGTCCCTGGGATATTCTGCAATATCTCTATGACTTGCAAATCGATCCGGACATAAAACCGCAGGCCTACTGGAAGAATACCAGCGGCAACGCCATTGTGCGCGCGCTGATTGAACAAACAGGACAAAAAACACGTAAAAAGCTTGAGGACCTCATTGAAGGCAAGGCGATAGAAGAAAATCTGGCGGAAGATCTGACCTATGACCTGGTCTATAAAAATGAGAGCAATATCTGGTCCATGCTGTATTTAACGGGCTACCTGACCAGGGCGTCCCAGCAGCCGGATAACGGCAATACGACACTGGTCATTCCCAATAAGGAAGTCAGGGAAATTTTTACGACAACGGTCACTGCATGGTTTAACGAATCCATCAAAAAGCAGGATCTTTCCCCCCTTGTGGAAGCCATCTGGAATGGAAATTCGGAAGTCATACAAGAAACATTGACGCACATCCTGTACGGTACCATCAGCTATTATGACAGCACGGAAAGCTTTTACCACGGTTTTATAGCTGGTCTTCTCAGTGGAACCGGGTTGGATCCCGAATCCAACCAGGAAAGCGGGCTTGGACGTACAGACATAACTATTGAAGATGGGCTGAACAAGCGTGCTGTCATTATTGAGCTAAAATATGCGAAAGAGTATGAAGATCTTGAATCACGAGCCGAAGAAGCGCTTGCCCAGATTGAGGAGAAAAAGTATGCCTCAGGACTTCCACCGCATATCCGCACAGTCATGAACTACGGTATCGCGTTCTGGAAGAAGGAATGTTGTGTCAAAACAACCTGCCAGAAACTGATACGTGAGCCAGGTAACGGTTGAGAATCTTGGGAAAGTGAACGTATGAAGCTCCAGTTCAAACACCAGAAATTCCAGGCAGATGCCGCCAAGGCTGTGGTGGACGTTTTTGCCGGGCAGCTCTGTCTCACGCCCACCTACATGATGGACCGGGGAGCCGGGTATCAGATGATGACGGCCGATGACGCCGATTTTACCGGTTGGATAACGAATCGGGCGGGACGGTGCTCATGATTGCGGCGGCAACAATTCCAATCCAGAAGTGGTGTGCTGGAAAATGGAGCGGATAATCGTGCTGTAAACAAGTATGGGCATGATGCGCTTTGGTATGCGCAACACGACCAAAAAGGAGGCAAAGAGAAAATTATATACAGATGCTGAAGAGGTATTATTAAACACCTGCCTGCCTGTTTGCAGTGTATCGCGCCGGTTGAAACGTCACCCGTAAGGGGGCGGTTGAAACCGGTGCTTTCGATCTCATTTCATAAGGCAGGACGGGCTATCATACCTGTCCAATTGGGGGAAGCACCTTCCGAACAGAGTGGCGGTTTCTGTCTTGCAGGAAGGTTCCGGATTGCGTATGCTGAAAAATTAATGTTGATGAAAATTAATCTAAAAAAGAAAGATAAAGAAAATCGAAAGGATACGTATAAAGATGGAAGAACGCTATGTTCCCGGTCCCGTTGAGAAAAAATGGCAGGAGATTTGGCGCGCGAAAGACGCGTTCAAGGTGACGGAAGATGCCGCCCGGCCGAAATACTATCTGCTGGAGATGTTTCCCTATCCGTCGGGGCGGATCCACATGGGACATGTGCGCAACTATTCCATTGGCGATGTGGTGGGGCGCTTCAAGCGGATGCGGGGCTACAATGTGCTCCATCCCATGGGCTGGGATGCCTTTGGCATGCCGGCGGAAAACGCGGCGATTGAACGCCAGATCCATCCCGCGATCTGGACGCATGACAACATCGCCAACATGCGGACCCAGTTGAAGCGGATGGGATTCTGCTACGACTGGGACCGCGAGGTCGCGACCTGCACACCGGAGTACTACCGCTGGGAGCAGCAGATCTTTCTGAAGATGCTGGAAAAAGGGTTGGCCTACAAGAAGCGCTCGTCGGTCAACTGGTGTCCCTCCTGCGAGACGGTACTGGCCAACGAACAGGTGGAAGACGGCTGCTGCTGGCGCTGCCACAGTGAGGTGGAGCCCAAGGAACTGGAGCAGTGGTTCTTCCGGATTACCGCCTATGCCCAGGAACTGCTGGACGATACCTTCAAGATGGGCGGCTGGCCGGAACCTGTCCTGATCATGCAGCGCAACTGGATAGGCCGGAGCGTCGGCTGCGAGATCGATTTCCAGATTGAAGGTTCGGAGAAAAAGATCCGGGTGTTTACCACCCGTCAGGATACGTTGTTCGGGGCGACGTTCATGAGTCTTGCACCGGAGCATCCTTTGGCGCAGGAACTGGCGACGCCCGACCGTGCGGAGGCGGTTGCCGAATTCATTGCCCGTATCCGCCGTGAGGACAAGATTCACCGCACCAGCGACAGTCAGGAAAAGGAAGGCATCTTCACCGGATCCTACTGTCTGAACCCGGTGACGGGCCGGCGGATGCCCATCATGCTGGCCAACTTCGTGGTGACGGATTATGGCACGGGCGCGGTCATGGCGGTTCCTACCCACGATCAGCGTGATTTCGATTTTGCCCGCAAGTACGATCTGCCGATGGTGGTGGTTATTACTCCTCCCGGAAGCACGCTTGACCCGGCAACCATGAAGGCCGCCTATACCGAGCCGGGTATTCTGGTGAATTCCGGGGAGTTCAGCGGTTTGCCCAACGAGGAGGCCAAGGAACGGATCGCCGACTGGCTGGAGCAGAAAGGTCTGGGCGAGCGCAAGGTCAACTTCCGTCTGCGGGACTGGGGTGTCTCACGCCAACGCTACTGGGGAACCCCGATTCCGGTCATCTACTGCGAGAAGTGCGGCATGGTGCCGGTACCGGAAAAGGATCTGCCGGTGGTTCTGCCGCGCGATGTGGCTTTCCGCGCCGGCGGCGACAATCCGCTGGCTGCCTGCCATTCTTTTACCGACACGGTCTGCCCGGTCTGCGGCGCGCCTGCGCGGCGTGAAACCGACACCTTTGACACCTTTGTGGAAAGTTCCTGGTATTTTCTGCGTTATGCCTCCCCGCACTGTGACAAGGGGCCCTTTGATCAGGATGCGGTGAACTACTGGCTGCCGGTGGATCAGTATATCGGCGGGGTGGAACACGCGGTGATGCATCTGCTGTACGCGCGTTTCTATACCAAGGTGCTGCGCGATTTGGGCCTGGTGCGTATTGATGAACCCTTCAAGAATCTCCTGACGCAGGGAATGGTCTGCATGGAATCCTACAAGTGTCCGGAGCATGGCTGGCTCTATCCGGAAGAGGTAATGGACGGCATTTGCCGGAAATGCGGGCAGAAGGTGGTCATTGGCCGCAAGGAGAAGATGAGCAAGTCGAAGAAGAACGTGGTGGATCCCGATGTGCTGATCGAGCGCTATGGCGCCGATACCGCCCGGCTCTTCTGCCTGTTTGCCGCGCCTCCGGAAAAGGATCTGGAGTGGAGCGAGCGCGGTGTGGATGGCGCTTCCCGTTTCCTGGCCCGGGTTTGGCGTTTGGTGTTTGAAAATCTCGATCTTTTGAAGAAGGCAAACGCCGATCAAAATGCCGTGGCGGCCCGCGACTTGCGCCGGGCGACGCATCAGACCATCAAGAAGGTAACGGAGGATATAGAAAACCGCTTCCAGTTCAATACGGCCATTGCCGCCATCATGGAGCTGGTGAACGCGATCAGCGCGCTGGGCGACAAGGAAGCGTGCGCTTTGGCGCTGGCCGAGGCGCTGGAAGTCGTCATTCGTCTGTTGGCGCCCTTTGTGCCGCATATCGCCGAGGAATTGTGGGAGGCCCTGGGGCATGAGGACGGCGTGGAAGCTTCGGGCTGGCCGGCCTGGGATAAGGCGATGCTGGCGGTGGAAGAAGTGCTTCTGGTTGTGCAGGTCAATGGCAAGGTGCGCGGCAAGGTGACGGTGGCAACGGATGCTCCGGATGATGCCGTGCGTGCCGCGGCGCTTGCCGACCCCAATGTGGCCCGGTTTATTGAGGGGAAGACGGTTAAGAAAGTGGTCATCGTCCCGAAACGGCTGGTCAACGTTGTAGTGGGATAACCCTTTGCAAACTGTTTTTGAGGAGCTTTTTCCAGGAACAGGACAAGGGGAGGAGGCGCCAATGAGGATTCGGGTTTTGCTGGTTCTGCTGGCTTTGGCGGTGGGCGGTTGCGGTTATCATCTTTCCGGGGGCGCGGAGGATCGTCTGCCCGAGGGCGTGCAGGTGATCTGCATTCCCATGTTTGCCAATCGCACGATGGAACCTTTTCTGGAGAATGTCGTTTCGAACGCGGTTATGCAGCGTTTTTCCCGGGCGCTTCATGTGGAGGTAGTGGAAGATCCGCAAAAGGCGGATGCGGTGCTGGAGGGCGTCATCACCAACTACCACAGCGGCGCCTCTTCCTATTACGGCAGCAAGGATCAGATTGTTGAGTACAAGGCGGAGATAGAATGTCAGGCGACCTTGCGCTCCACGAAGGACAAGCGGGTCATCTGGAAGGGAGGCGCATCCTGGAATCAGGAGTATGAGGCATCTCCCGACCGGGTGCTGGAAGAGAGCCGCGAGGAACAGACCCAAAACGAGATCGCCCGCTATCTGGCGGATGAACTGTTTAACCGGCTCACCGAAAATTTCTAGGGAAACGGTCAGAGGCATGACCCTTTATGATTTGAAAAAACTGCTGAAACAAAAACAGCGCGATCTCCCCGCGCTGTTTTTCTTTTGCGGCGAGGATACGGTGTCTTTGGAAGAGGCGCTGGCGCTTGTGGTGGATACGCTGCTGAAGCCTTCGGAACGTGACTTCAACCTGCATGATTTTTCCGGAGAAGAAAATGACATGGAGGGGCTTTTTGATGCGCTGCGCACGTTTCCGGTCTTTGCGGCGCGCCGTGTGGTCATTCTCCGGCGGGTGGAGGAGCTGCCCGCCGAGAGTCAGACGGCGCTGGCTGCCTATCTGAAGGAACCGGTGGCGGAGACGGTGCTGCTTATGACTGCCCATGCCCCGGACAATCGCAAGAGTTTGTTCAAAACGCTTAAAGAATGCGCCTTGACGGTTGATTTTCCCAGGTTGCGCGGTGAGCGGCTGGCGGCGACAATCCGGGAAAAGGCGCAGGAACGCGGCGTTCGTTTCGATTCCGAAGCACTGGATCTGTTTTGTCAGCTCTGCGGCGGCGAAACCTGGAAGATTGAGCTGGAAAAACTGTTGGCCTTTTTGGGAAACCGCACCCGGGTGAGTGTGGAGGACGTGGGCAAGGCCACGTCGGATAACCGCGAGGTTTCGCAGTTTGATACCCTGGATGCCATCGGTCGTGGTGATGCCCGGGCGCTTGTCATGGTGCACAGGGTGCTGGAGGATGGCTCCCCGTCGACTCCGATGCAGTTTCTTGGCCTTTTGGCGCGTCATTTTCGGCAACTGTGGATCTGCCGGACCCTGCTTGAGCAGAAGATTTCCGATGCCGTGATTACGGCGGAGGCCAAAATTCCCGGTTTTTGTCTGGGCAAGATGAAAAGCCAGGCCCTGCGTTTTTCCTCATCCGGTTATCGCCGGATTTTTGAATGGCTGCTGGAGACGGACAAGGGGCTGAAAAGCTCCGCGGACAAATACGCCTTGCTGGAGATGCTTACGGCAAAGATCCTGGCGCTTGGCGCTTCCCCGTCGAAAAAAGCAAAACAGGCATAAAAAAACGGGCGCTGTGCGGCGCCCGTTTAATGTGTGATTCCCTGTAAAGCCTTTGGAAATGTCCCGGCCCTTTAACGAATGGTGTTGACCAGTTTGGTCAGGCGGGAAATCTTGCGGCTGGCGGTGGCATCATGCAGCACGCCCTTGGAAGAGGCCTTGTCAATGTAGGGTACAGCCAGAGCCAGAGCGGCTGCAGCCGCTTCCTGATTTTTTTCGGCAACGGCGGTACGAACTTTTTTGACCAGGGTGCGCAGCGTCGAGCGAATGCGCGTATTGCGCTCGTTGCGGGCGATGTTCTGTTTATTGCGTTTAAGAGCTGATTTGTGATTGGCCAAGGTGTTACCTCCTTCAATGAGAATACGTTGTTGTTTGTTTTGAGCCGGGAGGTCTTGTACACTTGAAAAGGGGAGTTCGTCAAGAAAAAAGCATACGGAACGTTCATGGAAAAAATCCATATTTTCCATGACTTGAAGAGAAAAATCTTAAGATTAATTTTGATTTTAATCCTTTTTTTGCAGGAGACGGCGTTCTATGGCGGAGAAGGCGGGAATTTTTCGGGCAACCGGCGTAATGGGCGTGGCGACCACGCTCAGCCGGGTGACGGGATTGGCTCGGGATATGGTGATTGCCCGGTTGTTCGGGGCGGGGTTTGCGTCGGATGCTTTTTTTGTGGCATTTACCATCCCCAACCTGTTTCGGCGTTTTTTCGCCGAAGGTTCGCTGACTGCGGCCTTTGTTCCGACTTTCTCCGAGATCTGTCATAAGCGCACACGGGAAGAGGCCTACCGTTTTTTCTGCCGCTGCTGGACCATGCTGATTCTTGTTATGGCTCTGGTCTGTTTTGTGGGTGTTGTGGCCTCACCGCTTCTGGTCCGGTTGTTTGCCGCGGGATTTGCCGCAGTCCCCGGCAAGCTGGAGCTGACCGAACTGCTTAACCGGCTCATGTTTCCCTACCTGTTTTTTGTCAGTTTGCTGGCGCTGATAACCGGCGTCCTCAACGTTCGTGGCCGTTTCTTTTTGCCTTCCCTGGCTCCGGTGTTTCTCAACCTGTGCATGATAGGCGCGGCGTGGCTGGGTTTTGCCCGTTTTCATCCGCCTGTTGTGGCCCTGGCCATGGGCGTGCTGGCGGGCGGTGTTGTCCAGGTGCTCTTGCAGTTTCCCCTGCTTGCGCGTGAGCGTTTCATGCCGCGCCCGGTTTGGCCCTGCCTGGATGCCGATGTCAAGCGGGCCGCTCTCCTGATGCTGCCGGGCATTGCCGGAGTGGCCATCTACCAAATCAATCTGACGGTCAGCCGTCTTATGGCCTCCTTTCTGCCGGAAGGCGGTGTTTCCTATCTGTACTATGCCCAGCGGATGTTTGAATTTCCCCAGGGCATTTTCATTGTGTCGCTGGCGCAGGCGGCGCTCCCCGCCATGAGCCGCTATGCCGCGCTGGAGGAAACCGGGGAACTGCTGGATGCCCTGCGTTTTGCGCTGTTTCTGATCGTGCTGGTGACTCTGCCTGCGGCGGCGGGGCTGGTCGTTTGCGCAGTGCCGGTGTTCAGCCTGTTTTTCCGCAGCGCAACCTTTGATCATCAGGCAGTGGTGCAGGCCGCAAAGGCCCTGGCCGCCTACGCGCCGGGGCTGATCTTTGTCGGCGTCAGCCGGATTTTGGCGCCGGTCTTCTATGCGCTCAAGGATACGAAAACGCCGGTGCGGATTTCGTTTTGGACCTTGTTGATCAACATCGGATGCGGTCTGGTGCTTATGTGGGGCTGGGGACATGTCGGCCTTGCGGCTGCCGGGACGCTTGCCGCCGCTGCCAATGCCCTGCTGTTGTGGCGTGCTTTGGAAAAGGTTTTGGGACCGTTGGGATTTTTCAATTTTGTGCGCGAACTGTGGTTGCTGCTGCCGGTGACGGCCGTGATGGCGGGGGTGGTTTGGTGTGTTCTTCTGGCTGGCAGCTGGGAATATGCGGGAGGCGGCGCTTTCAAGCTGGTGATTCTGGGCGGAGCGGTTATGACTGGCATGGCGGTTTTCGCCGCCGGCTGCTGGTGCTGCAGAATATCCCGTACGCGGGAGGCCTTTGTCTGGCTGGGCAAAAAGCTGCGTGCCCGTTCGCGAAAATCTTGAGTACTTTGCCCCTGCCGCTTGGCTTGCAGACGCTTGTGAAGAAAAATGCCTAAGATATGGGGTACATGTGCAGCATGCATGGCAGAAAGCGGGGGCAAAGAATGGAAAAAAATGGATGTGATAATGTAACTTGTTGTTATAAAACGATTTTTTAAAAGATTAATATTTAGGCAGAGTGTTAAAAGATCTTTTCAAAACAAAGCCCCGGCAATTTTTGCACAAGTTTTTGAACAGGTTGTCAACAAATTTTGTGGATAAGATGGTGTTCTTTTGAAGATATGGGCACTTAAGGCTTTGAGTCGTTGGGTGGGCAAGGGGATGAGAAGGACGGAAGATGGATTCCGGATCATTTTGTCTTGCAAATTCAATATGGATAATATAAACGGAATGAATGATTGAAACTGCGCCGTTGTCAGGCGCTTTTATTTTGGGCGGGTTCAGACGCTTGCATTACCCAGAAGTTCCTCATGCGAAAAAATACTTTAACTATTCCTCTCAGAGTATTGGGAAACGCGGAAAAGGAGTTTGTCTTCGAGGAGAAGGCGGACATTTTTCCGGTACTGGCGGATATGGAGCAGCAGGGTGAAGTGGTTTTCTCTTCCCCGGTGCAGATTCAGGCGATGGTGTGCTGCAGCAGTGATCATACCTGCAACCTCAAGGGGCAGGTGGAAGCACGTCTGGGCCTGAAATGCGGCCGCTGCCTGAAGGAGTTTGTTTTTCCTCTGAAGACAGCGTTTTCGCTGGTGTTTGTCAGGATGGAGGACGATACTGACGAGGAGGCGCAAGAGGAACGGGAGATGGCTGCCGAAGAAGCGGGCATGATACCGTTTACCGGCGAGGAACTGGATCTGTGCGAGGCTGTTCAAGAACAGGTGATCATGGCCTTGCCGGTCCGTCCGTTGTGCCGGGAGGATTGCCAGGGCCTGTGCCCGGTATGCGGAGCGGATCGCAATGTGGAAAGCTGTACCTGCGGGGAAAAGGTGGTTGATCCCCGCTGGAAGGCGCTGTCCGGGCTGAAGATATCCCCAAATGACTCCCAAAAATGACAGATAATCTGCAACAATTTGGAAACGTTGCGCTTTTGAAAACGATAGAGAGATGAAGGAGAAGAAAAATCATGGCTGTTCCAAAGAAAAAGACTTCCAAATCCAAACGTGATATGCGTCGTGCCCATGACGGTTTGCCGGTACCCGGCATTTCTCTGTGCCCCCAGTGCAAAGAGCCCAAACTGCCTCATCGGGTCTGTGAAGTGTGCGGGACCTACAAGGGCAAGACTGTCATTCAAACTGAAGAAGCGAAGAAATAAAAGGACATTCCTTTGAAAGATCGCATTGTTGTCGCTGTGGATGCCATGGGGTCGGACAATGCTCCCGACATTGAGGTAAAAGGAGCAGTGGATGCGGCCGGAAAGTGGGGGATACCGATCATTCTGATCGGGGATTCCGAGCGGATCCAGGAAAATCTGAAGCGTTACAATATCCGGGGGCTGGATATCCGGGTGCAGCATGCTTCGGAGATTGTGACGATGAACGATCATCCGGCAGATGCTGTGCGGCGCAAGAAAGATTCCTCCATTCGTGTGGCATTTGAGCTGGTGAAAAGTGGTGAGGCCCAGGCGGTGGTCAGTGCCGGCAATTCCGGTGCGACGCTGGCTGCGGGTATGTTTATTCTGAAGCGTCTGCCGGGGATAGATCGGCCGGCCATTGCGACGATTTTTCCCAGCCGCAGAGGCCGGACGCTCATCCTTGATGTGGGAGGCACGGTGGATTGCAAGCCCCATCAGCTGGCGCAATTTGCCTTTATGGGGGATCTGTTTGCCCGTCATCTGATGAAGAAGAAAGATCCGGTGGTGGGTTTGCTCTCCAATGGTTCCGAGGAATCCAAGGGAGTTGAATTGACCCGCGAGGCGCATCTTCTGTTGAAAGAGGCCCCTTTCAACTACAAAGGCTACATTGAAGGACGGGATATTTTCGACGGTGGTGCGGATGTCGTGGTGTGTGACGGTTTTGTGGGCAACGTGGTGTTGAAGACCTGCGAAGGTCTGGCGGAATGCGTCAGCCGATTGTTGCGCGAGGAAATACGAAGCCGGTTTCTTGGGCGGCTCGGTTATCTGCTTGCCCGTCCGGCCTTTGCGGCCTTCAAGAAGAAGGTGGATTATTCGGAGGTTGGTGGAGCTCCGTTGTTGGGAATTGACGGTATTGGCATGATTTGCCATGGTGGTTCTTCCTCCAAGGCCATTATGAATGCAATATTTACGGCCCGGGAGTATGTCGCCAACCAGATTAATGAAAAGTTGCTTGTCCAGATTAAAAACCATCCGATGCACACCTAAATAACGAGAAAGGATGGCTGTGATAACTGCGAAAATTGTTGGCACCGGTTCCTGGCTTCCGAAAAAGACGGTGACGAATGCCGATTTGGAAAAAGTGCTGGATACGTCCGATGAGTGGATTGTTTCACGTACGGGGATTCATCAAAGACATGTCATCGGCGAGCAGGAAACGGTTTCGAACATGGCCACGTATGCAGCGCAACGGGCTTTGTCCATGGCCGGCATCAAGGCGCAGGATCTGGATCTGATTGTCGTGGGCACGGTGACCGGTGATGTGGAATTCCCGGCAGTGGCCTGTCTGGTGCAGGGAAATCTGGGAGCTTCCCGGGCTTTTGCCTACGATGTGCGGGCAGTGTGCAGCGGGTTTGTGTTTGCGCTTTCCAATGCGTTGGCCTACCATCAGTGTGGCAGGGTCAAGCGTTCTCTGGTGATAGGAGTTGACGCTCTGACCCGGACGCTTGACTGGACGGACAGAAGTGTGGCCATTCTGTTTGGGGATGGCGCCGGAGCGGCGGTGCTGGTCAGTGACGAAGAGGAAGGGCATGGCGTTTTCTCCACCCATCTGCGCTCCGATGGCGCGCTGTGGGATTTGATCTATTATCCGGGCGAAGAAGGCCGTCATCCCTGCTCAGGAGTCAAGCTGGAAGGCGGGCGTTTTTTGCGTATGTGCGGCAACAAAACCTTCAAGGTGGCGGTGTCGGAATTGGCGAACATCACGCTGGAAGCGCTTGAGGCCAATCATATGAGTGTCGATGATGTGACATGGGTTATTCCGCATCAGGCCAACAAGCGTATTATTGATGCGGTGGGCAAACGTCTGGGTATGCCGGCCGAAAAGTTTCTGATAAATATAGACCGGGTGGCAAATACTTCGGCGGCCTCCATTCCCATCATGCTGGACGAGGCGAATCGACAGCAGAAATTTGCTTCTGGAGATGTGCTCCTGCTGTGTGCCTTTGGCAGTGGCCTGGCATGGGGGGCGGCGCTGATTCGTTGGTAGGAAAATAAAAAAACAAAAAACGCTCGAACGAGAAGGAACATAAAAAGAGGAGCGACAAGAGGGTATGCCGAAAGGGAAGATTGCGCTGGTGACAGGCGCCGGGCAAGGGATTGGCGCAAGCATTGCGAGAGAAATGGGAAGGCTGGGCGCTGCCGTGGCGGTGGTCGATATCACTCTGGAAAACGCTGAACAGACAGCGGCTGCCATTCGTGAAGCTGGTGGTCAGGCGCAGGCCTTTGCAACCAATGTTGCCGATGCCGAGCAGGTCAAGTCTTTGTTCGCATCGGTTACGGAACATTTCGGCGGCCTTGATATTTTGGTCAACAACGCGGGCATTACGCGGGATGGCCTGCTGATCCGCATGCGTGACGAGGATTGGGATGATGTGCTCAACGTCAATTTGAAGGGCGCATTTTTGTGTATCCGGGAAGCAGCGCGGATCATGTCGAAGAGAAAATATGGAAGGATAGTCAATATTTCATCGGTAGTGGCCCTGATGGGCAATGCCGGCCAGGCGAATTACTGTGCAAGCAAGGCCGGTCTGATAGGATTGACCCGCTCATGTGCGCGGGAATTGGCACGTCGCCAAATCACGGTCAATGCAGTAGCGCCGGGGTTCATCGAAACGGCCATGACCAGGGATCTCCCGGAAAAGGTTCGGGATGGACTGCTTGCAATGATTCCGCTGGAGCGTTTGGGCCAGCCGGAGGATGTGATGCGGTCAGTGGTGTTTCTGGCAGGAGAAGGCGCCGGTTACATCACCGGTCAGGTGCTGGAAGTGAATGGCGGCATGCATATGTAGAAAAAGAACAACAACGAAAAGAAAATACTAACAAGGAGGTTTTGAGCATGGCTTCAATTGCCGAACGTGTGAAACAGCTGGTGGCGGATCAGCTTGGGGTAGAAGAGGATCAGGTAACGGAAGAAGCATCCTTCATGGATGATCTGGGTGCCGATTCGCTGGATACGGTTGAGCTGGTAATGGCTCTGGAGGAAGAGTTCGAGATCGAGATCCCGGATGAAGACGCGGAGAAGGTGCGGACAGTTCAGGATGCTATCGACTATATCAGCGAACATGCGTAACATGTGCCTGATGGCTTCGCTTCTGGTCGGATAGTCTTGCGGACCCCAGATTCCCCGTGAAACGGATCTGGGGTCTGTTGTTTGATTTGGGAAGGAAAAACGGTTCGTGATGGAAAGGAGAATGCGTATATGCGCCGGGTTGTGGTCACGGGAGTAGGGGTAATTTCCGCACTGGGAACCGGAGTTGAAAAAAACTGGGAGGCCCTGATGGCCGGAAGATCTGGAATCGATCGGATCTCCCGGTTTGACGCTTCAAGCCTTCCCTCACGGATCGCCGGTGAAGTCAGGGATTTTGATGGCGAGCAGTTCATGGAGAAGAAGGAACTCCGTAAAACCGATCGGTTTATTCAATACGCGATAGCCGCAACCGATATGGCGATGAAGGATTCCGGCCTGAAGATCGATTCCGGCAATGCGGAACGTGTCGGCGTTCTGGTGGGGGCGGGACTGGGCGGCATTTCCACGTTGGAACAGAGCCATACCGCCTGTGAACAGGGCGGATACCGTAAAATATCACCATTTTTCATTCCGATGCTGATTATCAATTTGGCACCGGGACAAATTGCCATGCGCTATGGCGCCAAAGGCCCCAACTTTTCCGTGTGCAGTGCCTGTGCGACGGGCACCCACAGTATCGGCGAAGCCTGCCAGCTGATTCGACGGGGCAATGCCGACGCCATGATCGCCGGCGGCACCGAATCGACGGTGACCATGCTGAGCATCGGCGGCTTTTGCGCCATGAAGGCGCTTTCGACGCGCAATGACGAGCCTCAGAAGGCCAGCCGTCCCTTTGACAAGAACCGCGATGGTTTTGTACTGGGGGAAGGTGCGGGTATTGTCATCCTTGAAGAGTACGAGGCGGCCCGGCGGCGTGGGGCGAAGATCTACGGTGAAATCTGCGGTTATGGATTGACGGGCGACGCCTACCACATCACCCATCCTGCCCCTCATGGAGAGGGTGCGGCCCGCTGCATGCAGCTGGCGCTTGACGATGCCGGCGTGAAACCGGAAGAGGTGGTGTATATCAATGCCCATGGAACCTCCACTCCGGTTAATGATCTCTATGAAACCATGGCTATCAAGACCGTTTTTGGCGAACATGCCGGCAAGCTGATGGTAAGCTCCACCAAGGGAGCGACCGGTCATGCTCTGGGCGCTGCCGGGGCCATTGAGGCGGTTTATACGCTGCTGACCATGGATCGTGGCATGGTGCCCCCCACCATCAACTACGAGGAACCGGATCCGGAATGTGATCTGGATGTTGTGCCCAATCATCCCCGCGCTGCCGAGGTGTCTGTGGCCATGTCCAATTCCTTTGGATTTGGAGGCACCAACGCCTCGCTGCTGTTCAAGAAGGTGTGAGAATGCTTGCCATCGCATCCGATCATGGTGGTTTGGGGTTGAAGAACATCCTCGGCGAGTGGCTTAGGCAAAGGGGAATTGATTACGAGGATATGGGCACCTTCAGCGAGGAGTCTGTGGATTATCCCGACTATGGCGCCCTGGTGGCCAGAGCGGTTCAGGAAGGTCGGGCGGAACGGGGAATTCTTGTTTGCGGCACCGGCATTGGCATGTCGATTGTAGCCAACAAATTTCCCGGAATACGGGCGGCTCTGGTTCATGACGAGTTTACGGCGAAGATGGCAAGGGAACATAATGACGCCAACATTCTGGTACTGGGCGGCCGGGTTCTGGAGGCGTCCCAAGCCTGTGAATTGGTGCAAATCTGGCTGAATACGCCTTTTGCCGGTGGGCGCCATCAACGGCGGCTCGACAAGATTGCCGCGTTTGAAGAGGAAGTGCTCAAGGGGACGGCGTGAGATTTTGAGGCGTTGCCGCGTGGCTCTGTGCGATGTTTGATGCGAAAAAAGGAAGCAATGTTCAAGGAGAGAGGCGATGTTTGAGGAACTGAAACGGGTTGATGAGGAAGTTGCCGCTGCCATTCGGCGGGAAACGGAACGCCAGGAACTGGGTCTGGAGTTTATTGCGTCGGAAAACTTTGTGAGCGA
>JAILGY010000069.1:0-8313 GCA_024696325.1 bacterium
CAATGGGGTCTGCCGCCGCCGCAAGGAAGACCATCCTTCAAGAACGTACGGAGCGGCAGACCCCCCTCAAGGAGAAATACCCTGCCTTCTGCAGGCTGTGAGAGAGAACCGTCTTTGGGGGTGGGAAGCGATTCCTCAAATTTTTCCCCGGCGCACAGTATTTTCAAAAAACCGGGCTCGCCGTCACTGCCGTTCCTGAAGTTCGCTCCTGGGGAAGAGCCCAGCAGGACGGCAAGCCCGCCAAGGAGAAAGAAAAATACCCTGCTTGGGGGTTGCAGGCTGTTGGAATAAAAGTTCAAGCACCTCAACGAGGTGGCAACGTGCATGACTTCCGTCTATTAATATCACCTTCTTTTGTTAGGTGAAACTAACTTAGTACTCTTTTTGCGAAATGTCAAAAGTTTTTTTCAGGATTCACAAACAAAATCTGATGGTACTTTCCCCATAAGAAAAAAAGGAATCTTACTGTTCTCATCACCAAACACTTCCGGAGAAGAAAAGACGGTGCATGCGCGTATTTTTTCTGCATAATCCTCCTTGTTGCGGGCATAACTGCCGGGGCCAGGCCGTCAACTACGTCAAGCTGATGGGCATGATTGAATTCAAACGCCCGCTGTCCAGTCTTCCAATATGGATTGCGACGATGCAGCGCAACATGAGGCAGCCCATCTTCAAACCCGGTTATATGTTCAACGGCAAGGGAAAAATCTCCTGGGATACCTTCCGCGATCGGGCCAGCCCCAAGCAGGGGAAGGATCTCCTGCGCTTCGTGCATCAGTACTGGAATACCAAGCCCTACCGTTCCGACCGGTCCATCTGGGGCGTGGACGACTACTGGGAAGCGCCCAATGAGTTCATCAAGAACTCTGGCGATTGCGAAGATTACGCCATCACCAAATATTTTACGCTGAAGGCGCTGGGTTTCCCCATCTCCCAAATGCGGATTGGCGTCATGAAGGATCCTGTCCGCGAGATATCACCCACGCCACGCTTATCGTCTATATGGACGGCCCGCCTATTTCATGGACAACTTGAGCAACGCCATTGTGGAGCACACCTTTCTGCACAGCTACGCCCTTCACTTTTCTGTCAACGAGGAGCATCGCCGGGCGCACATTCTGGTTCGCCCCCGGCTGTGAAGGACAAAAAACGCACGTCATGGCATAGCATGCAGGCTTGTTTTGACGTTTTGAATCTTCCTTTCCAGCGACAAGGAAAAGACGCGACCTTTTCTCCGGGACTGCTCGTACCCACACGGCCAACAAGCAGATCGTCCATCTGGAAAACAGCCAGCCCGTCTTGCGCAGCCTTCCCCTGGAGAAGGCCGACAGCATAAACGCCTTCGCCAGACGGCCCTCCCTGTTCACCCCCGGCCATGATGTGTGGCCCCTGGGCGAAAAGTTTCCGGAGCTCAGCTGGTATCTCTTTATGGAAAAATCTGCGGTGATAACCGATCAATGGAAACACAATCAAAAGATCAAGACCTATACGCTGGGCATTCTGGACAACCTGGGGATTGCCCTGCTCCTGGGCCTGATCTGCGGCGGCACGATCGGCAATCACTTCAGAAAGCTCTACACCACCATCAACGACCAGAAGCAGGTGCTGGAAAGCGTCAACTCCTCCATACAAGCCGGCATCGCGCTCATCAAGGGCGGCAAGACGTTCACCATGAGCAATCTGAAATGCTGGCGCAGCGGCTTGTCCAGGAGATGGACCTGGACGAGAAGAGTGCCGAAACCCTGCGGCTGGCCTCCATGTTTTCGCAGATCGGCAAGCTGTTTGTTCCCCGTGAACTGATGCTCAGTTCGCGCGTCTTCACCGACGAGGAGAGCAGAACCGTCCGGATGGCGCCCTATTACGCCCATCAGTTTCTGGAAGGCATCCGCTTTACCTACAACCGGACCGAGCTGCCGGTGGCCGACGTGGTCTACCAGATGGGCGGACATGTTGTCCTGGACAGCGCCGCAATGGATCTCAAGCCGCTGACGCCGGACGAGATGCTCCCGGAAGCCCGCATCCTGTTCGCCGCCAACGTCTTCTGCGCGATGACCGGCCAGCGCGCCCACCGCACGCCGCTGACCGTGGCCGAGGCCAAGCAGCGCATGAACTCCGATTCCGGCAGCTTCGCGGAAGAGGTGCTCCGGGCCATTATCGCGATTCCCGACGAGGAACTGCGGAAGATCATGGAAAGCTAGAAGGGAAAAAGGCTGGAAAAAGACAGGAAGGCTCTTTACTGCGACGAAAGTTTGCAGTTTAGAGCCTTTCCAGTTGAAGCCTCTGCCAGGGCTGTTGCGCCGCAACCGTCAGCCAGTAACCGGGCGCAAGCGGCAGATGCATCCAGATTTCGGCGCCGGAACCCGCCGCGCGGATCTCGTCCTCTGTTGCCAGCAGCCCCAGGCCGCGCGTTTTCAGCACCGCCTCCTTGAGGGTCCAGTAGCGAAGGAGTTCCCGTTCGGACGATGGGGCATCCAGAATGGCCCGCCATTCCCGCGCGGAAAAGATCTGGCGGAAATCCCCCAGGTCCAGCGGGCGGATGCTTTCCACATCCACCCCGATTTCTCCCACCGCCCTGCCCAGGGCGCAGACCACCCATTCGCCGGCATGACTGAAACTGATGCGCCAGGAGCAGCCCCGCACCCAGGGACGCCCGGCCGCCTCATGCTCCAGACGCTCCAGAACAAGACGTTCCGGCCAGCCCTCCAGACGGCGCAGCGCCACGGCCAGCAAAAGACGCGCCAGCAGACGCTGCCGCCGGTCACGCTCCTGCCGGTAACGCAGGATAGCTTCCCACATTTCCGGCGGCAACAGGGACCGGCACAGAGCTTCGCGCCCGGAATCAAGAAAGTTGTTTTGCGCCGCGAAAACCACCAGCTGCGCCGCATCCTGCGCCCGCCGCGAAGGGCTCATTGAACCGTCAGACTTTCCAGAACAAAGAAGGCTTCCTGAACGTAGGGATCCCGCACCAGCTGATAGGGCAAACGCTGCTTTTCATCCCGCTGCGTGTCGATGGTTCCGGCCTCCTGCACGGTGTAGTCATAGCAGGGTACCGGTTCCTTTTCCAGCTGCTCCGCTTCCTTCATCTCCTTCAGCATTGTTTTCAGGTTCAGCGAACGCCGCGTGTTGGCAATCTTCTCCTTTTCCAGGGAGACCTCTTTGGAAATGGCGGCAAAGGCTGCGCTCCTGCGTACCCGCTCCAGGCTTTCCCGCTGCAGTTCCCCGAGGTTGGGCCGCAGCGACCACTGGGCATACGAGACCGGTTCGATGCGGTCCCAGGGGAGGGAATATTTCAGGTAACGTTCGCCGGTCTCCAGCGGTGACAATCGATCCGGCAGGATGATGTCGGGAATGACGCCGCGGTACTGGGTGGAATCACCGTTGATGCGGTAAAATTTCTGGACGGTGAGCTTGAGTGCGCCAAAGGGTCCGTACCGGCCCACATTGCGCGTCAGCACGCTCTGATCCAGATCGATGAGCGTCTGCACCGTCCCCTTGCCGTGCGTATGATCGCCGCCAATGATGATCGCGCGCCCGTAATCCTGAAGGGCCGCCGCCAGGATCTCGGAAGCCGAGGCGCTGAACTTGTTGACCAGAACGACCACCGGCCCGGTGAATTCCGCCTCTTCCTCAAAAGAGTACATCGGACGTATCTGCCCCCGGTAGTTCTTGATCTGCACGACCGGCCCCCCCTCAATGAACATGCCGGTAATGTTGATCGTGTCCTGCAGGGCTCCGCCGCCGTTATCGCGCAGATCCACTATCAGCCCTTCCATCCCCTTCTGTTTCAGCTCCTCCAGCGCGGCATGGAAATCATCCGAAACGTTGCGTCCCTCGCGGCTAAAACCGGAAGCGCTCAGATCCCGGTAAAACGACGGAATCTTGATATAGCCGAAAGAGCGGTTCTCCGGGCGGTTTTCGTGCAGCAGGGCTCCCTTGACGAAGGTTTCCTCAATGTTGACCACATCACGCACTATCGGAATCGTCACCATGTCGCCGTTTGGCTTCTTCACAAACAGCCGCACCTCCGTTCCCTTGGGGCCGCGAATCAGCTTGACCGCATCCTGAAGCCGCATCTCCGAGAGATCCACCGGCTCCCCGGTTTCCTGCGCAACCTTCAGGATGATATCCTCCTTGGCCAGCTGTCCCTGACGGGCCGCGGCGCTGCCCGGAATAATCTCGACAACCTTGATGTAGCTGTCATCCTCGCGCAGGCTGGCGCCAATGCCTTCCAGCGAGCCTTTCATGTGGATGTCGAATTCTTCCTCGGTACTGGGATCCATATAGTTGGTATGGGGATCAAAGGTCCGGACGACAGCGTTCAGGTAGGACATTCGGAAGGCATGCATATCCTGCTTCTTCATGCGCGAAAACATGCTGCGGCAGCTTTTCCTGGTCTGTTCCAGGGCGGCCGACCACAGCACCGGATCCAGCTTCTCGCCCGCCAGCGCCTGCTCATCCTTCTTCTCCTTGGCAAGGCTGACGTAGTTGAGCAGAATGCTGTACTTCAGCAGCAGGCGCCAGCGCTCCTTCAGCTCCTGGTCGCTGGCGCAGAACAACCGCTTCTGCGGATCGGTTTCCAGCTCCTCGTTCTGGCCGGGGTGAAAACCACCGTTCAGCAGTTCCTCCACCATTTTCTCCACCTTTTCCACCCGGGCGCGCATGAGCCGCGCACAAACTTCCGGCAGCTCAATCCGCCCCGTCATCATCTCGTTATCAATACGAGTTTCGTAAAGCCGCAGTTTCTGGACATCCGGCTCGGTCAGAAAACGTTTCTGGCCGTCAACCTGCTCAAGAAAGAGCCCGAAGGCCTCGCTGGACAGTTGGTCGTTAAAATTTTTCCGGACGAAATGCAGACGGGTCAAATGTTGCCGCAGAACACGGCTCAAAATTCTCGTTCGTTCTTCGTCGTTGTCGGATGCCGGCGCGGCGGCAAGTGTGGAAACCACAAGGAAAAAGGCGGTCAAAGCCGAGGCTAGGATCTGGACAGGTGCTTTCATAGTTGTATCATTCCTGAAAATGGATGGGCGCAAGAGCCGCACGCTTACCGGGGGAAAACCCGCTTTCACGCCAAAAGATGCCTCAAGGCAGGGCACTGTTCCTCCTTCAACGGAAATTTCCGGCAAGCATAAACTTTCGAGCATTATATTATAATGAAAGAACTCCTGCGCTGGCAACCGCTTAAAGCAGAACGAAGCCTCCCGATGGACGCTTTTCATGACTTTTGCCGGAGCTGCGGCTTCGGACAAAAACCGCATCCTGTACCACGCCCGGTCTTTTTGTTTGCCATAAGAAAGATATTTCTATATCTTTGGAGTTTTCGACGGGAGCATGTCAAAGCCGTCATCTTCCTGTGACGGGGCGACATTTCCTTATGTACAGCAAAAGAAAACCACTTTGCGGAGCGCAAGCATGATTCAAAGAAACAGTGCCATCAATCTCTACTGCAAACGGGGCAATATCAGAAACTATGAAAAAACCTGTGAAGATTTTTCCATAGAACCGCCGGAATATTACAACTTCGCCTATGACGTCGTGGACAAGTGGGCCGAATACGACCGCAACAAACTTGCCATGATCTGGGTTGATCAGCAGGGCAACGAAAGAAAACTGACCTTCCGCGATTTCCGCAACGCCTCCAACGAAGCCGCCAACATCTTTCTGAAGTACAGCATCCAGCCGGGAACCCGGGTTCTCATCATGCTGCATCGCATTCCGGAATGGTGGATCTTCATGCTGGCCCTGTTCAAACTGGGCGCTGTTGTCTGTCCGGTGCCGACACTGCTGACATCCAACGACATCCTGTACCGCATCCAGGCAGGACGTTTCAAAATGGTGATTACCGACGAGGAAAATGCCCCGAAGATCGACGCGGTGGCCAATGACTGTCCGACCCTCTCGGTGCGCTGTCTGGTTTCCGGCGATCGCAAAGGCTGGTTCAACTACAAAAAGGAACTGCTGCTGCCCGCCCCGGTGTCCCGTGACACGGTCAGCTCGTTCGAGCGCATCCGTACCCGTTCCACGGATCCGATGCTGATCTACTTCACCTCCGGTACCACCAGCGAACCCAAAATGGCCCTGCACGACTACAGTTATCCGCTGGGGCATCAGGTAACCGCCCGTTTTTGGCAGGATACCCGCTCCGACGATCTGCACCTGTCCCTGACCGATACCGGATGGGCCAAATGCGCCTGGGGAAAAATCTTCGGCCAATGGATCGAAGGCGCCTGCCTGTTCGTCTACGACATTCGCGGCAAATTTGTGCCAACCGAGATTTTGCCGCTTATCGAACGCTACGAGGTTTCCGTGTTCTGCGCGCCTCCCACCGTGTACCGGATGCTGGTGCTGGCGGATCTGAAACGTTTCGATCTGCGCAGTCTGCGTCACTGCTGCTCGGCGGGCGAGCCGCTCAATCCGGAAACCATGCGCGTATGGAAAGAGGGAACCGGCCTTGACATTCACGAAGGGTATGGCCAGACGGAAACCTGCTGCATGATCGCCAACTTCCCGGGAGCCCGCATCAAGCCCGGCTCCATGGGCCGTCCATCTCCGGGATGGCATATCGAACTGCATGACGATCAGGGCAATCCGGTGGGCAACAATGAGCAGGGAAAGATAGCCGTCCGGCTGGATCCCCGTCCGGTGGGCCTGGTGAAATATTATGACAACGATGAAGCGGCCACCCAGAAAGCGTTTGCCAACAACTGCTACTACACGGGCGACAAGGCCTACCGCGATGACGACGGTTACTACTGGTTTGTTGGCCGTGACGACGACGTTATCAAGAGTTCCGGATACCGCATCAGCCCGTTTGAGGTGGAAAGTGCCCTGCTTACCCACAAGGATGTCAAGGAAGCGGCAGTGGTCGGTGTTCCGGATGCCATTCGCGGCATCATCATCAAGGCATACATCGTCCTGAAACCCGGCGTTGTCCCTTCCGAAAAACTGGGGACCGACATTCAGCATCATGTCAAGAAAATTACCGCGCCGTACAAATATCCGCGGCAGGTGGAATTTGTGGACGAGCTGCCCAAAACCCATTCCGGCAAAATCCGCCGCAATGTGCTGCGGGAACTTGCGGCCGGCAAGGTACCGGATGCCGCAGCGGAAAATGATAACGACGAATAATCCGTCAATTCCAACTTTCAACTTTTCGAGGAGAAGAGGCAAACATGTGGCGTTTCATCAAAATCGCCTTCGTTACCGTAGTCATCATGGCGGGAATCTACTTTATCCAGATTTAGCGATACAAGGCCATGAATGCTCCGTCCTGAACATTGAACGCCCGGGGAAATTTTTGACAACATGAAATTTCACCTCCCTTTTCGTCCTGCTGCCGACAGCGCGGCAGCATCCGCTCCTCCAGGCATTTTCAAGCTGGCGGTTTATGCGGTGGAATACGCGCTGTTCCGGGGAACTGCAGCATTTTTCCGCCATCTTCCCCGCCCCCAGGCGCTCGCCACAGGACGCGCATTGGGTGGATTGGCCGAAAAGGTCATGTTCAAGCAGCGCAAAATAGCGCAGGACAATCTGCGGCAGGCTTTTCCCGAACGTTCGGACCAGCAGATCCGGCAGGACGTGCGGGCCGTGTTCCAGCATTTGGGCATCAGCGCGGTGGAACTGCTGCGGGTGGATCTGTTCCGTGGGCAGAAAGATGTGGAACGGTATTTTTCCTTCAGCGGTTGGGAGCATGTGAGGGAAGCCTATGGTCTGCATCGCGGCGTACTGGTCATGACCGGCCATATGGGTTACTGGGAAAGCGGCGGTTTTCTCTTCCCACAGTTCGGTTTTCCGCTGGATGTCGTCGCCCGCAGGGTAAAGAATCCGTGGGTTGATCGCTTCATCACCAGATTGCGGGAAGCCTATGGCGGACAGGTGCTGGACAGCCGCAAGGGAGCGCGAAAGATTCTGCGATCGCTGGCAGAGGGCCGCGGAGTGGCCGTTTTGCTGGACCAGCATACAGCCCGCAAAGAGGCAGTGCCGGTCACCTTTTTCGGCCGGCAGGCCTGGACCACCCCCATAATCGCCAAGATCGCCATGCGGCAACAGATTCCGATCCTCCCCGTCTACTCATGGCGGACCCCCGACTTTCGATACGAGGTGCGGGTCGAGCCGCCCATCATACTCAAAAATGAACCCGGCGAGGAAGCCATCCGCCGCAATACCGAACTGCTGACCGCCAGTATTGAACAGGCGGTGCGCCATAATCCCATCCAGTGGTTTTGGGTCCATCGCAGGTGGCGGAGCTATTGAGGACAAAAGATGAACGGATTTTCACTGCACGGCACCTTGCGGGAAGATTGCCACATTTTGGGC
>JAILGY010000109.1:0-2277 GCA_024696325.1 bacterium
AGAAAACTCCCCTTCAGGGTTGAGGCCTTGAAGGGGAGTTTTGTTGTTTGACGGGGAATTGCCGGAACTTTGGTTATTTGAAGAAGTCGAAGAAAAAGAATGCTGCGGCCCAGTTGGGGTTGACTCCCCGAGCGCTGCCGATGCTGCTGCCCCGGCCGTCGCGCACCGTGCCGCTGCTTTCGATCCGGCCGATGGCCATGCCCCGGCTGTCACGTATCGTGCCGTTGCTCTCGATCCGGCCGACGCTGCTGCCCCGGCCGTCACGTATTGTGCCGTTGCCCTCGATGCGGCCGATAGCCATGCCCCGGCCATCGCGTACCGTGCCGTTGCTTTCGATGCGGCCGATGGATATTCCCCGGTCATCGCGTACCGTGCCGTTTGACTCAATCCGGCCAATGACATTGCCCCGGCTGTTGCGTATGGTATCTGCCCCCGCAAGCGGAGGACAGGCCAGCAGCAGGAAGGCCGCTCCTCCCCAAAGTATCCAGCGTTTCATCCTCATAAAGGTTTTCTCCTTTTGGACGCTTACATCGCCATCTGCTCCAGCCGGGCGATCCGCTCTTCTACCGGCGGA
The DNA here is from genome assembly GCA_024696325.1 of bacterium. Taxonomy (GTDB): domain Bacteria; phylum Desulfobacterota; class Desulfuromonadia; order Desulfuromonadales; family JAAYDE01; genus RGIG7977. Next base: position 575 of record JAILGY010000109.1, read on the forward strand.
TGCGTGGAGAAAAGCGAGGCGAAGCTGCTGCCGGTCAGGGGGCTGACGATGAACATGTGGGCGGTCGTCGGGTTGGCGTTTTGCATCGGCGAGCGCTGGTTGGCCACCTGCAGCTTGGCCAGTGCCTGTGCCAGGTAATGCGGATTGCCGCAGAGCTTCGCGCCGCCTTCGTCGGCCTTGTACTCGCGCGAGCGCGATACCGCCATCTGGATCACCATGGCGGCCATTGGCGCCAGAAATGCCATCGCCAGCATGGCCAGACCGTTGCTGCGTTCTCCGTCGCTGCTGCGTCCGCCGCCGAAAATTGCCGCCCATTTTGCCATGCTGGCCAGATAGGTGATGGCTCCGGCCAAAGTCGCCGCAATTGTTCCGATCAGGATGTCGCGGTTCCGGACATGCGTCAGTTCGTGCGCCATCACGCCTTTCAGCTCCTCGCGGCTGAGGATCTGCAGGATCCCTTCGGTCGCAGCAACCGCAGCATGCTGCGGATCACGGCCGGTGGCGAAGGCGTTGGGAACGGACTGCGGGATCATGTACACTTTCGGCATGGGCAGGTTGTTGTCACGCACCAGTTCGCTGACCACATCGTAGAGTTCGCCGCTTTCCACCTCCTGGGCGCGGTACATTTTCAAAACTGCCTTGTCCGAGAACCAGTAGGAAAAGAAATTCATGATGGCTGAAAAGATCAACGCCATCAGCATGCCCTGCTGGCCGCCTATCAGGTTGCCGCAGAGCATCAGGAGCAGGGTCATAGCCGTCATCAGAACGATCAGACGCAGATTCATGTTGTGCTCTCCTTTCGAAAAATGGTTTGTGCTGCAGTTAATAAAAATATGGGAACAGGTGGAAGAAGTGTCAAGTGATGAGGCTGCGGCTTGCAAGCAGCCTTTCCACCGCGGTGACATCAACCGTGGTGTTGACGCAGGGGCCTTCCGGGCGTTCGTTGAGGACGCCGAAGACCGGCAGCGGCCAGGCGTCGCGGATGCCGGAAGCAAGATCACGCTCGCAGGCCACTGCAATCACCAGCGCCGGACGTTTGCGGCGCAGGACCTCGCGGGCCAGCGTGCCGCCGGTTACCACCGCGAGCTCCACCCTGAAACGGCGCGCCAGATCCACCAGCGGCATGATGGCGCAGGCGCCGCAGCGCCGGCAGAGCTCGGGGTTGTCGGTCACCTTGACCGGGCACTCGCTGCGCTGCAGGCAATGGGGCAGCAGAATCAGGATCCGCTCCGCGGGAAGCGGCGTGGCCGTGGATTCCACCAGCCGGTTGTTCAGCTCGATGAAGGCGCGCCGCAGGCGATCCGGTTCGATGCGCAGCAGCGTTCCCAGTCCCAGAAGCCCAGGCAGCAGCCACTTCATCACCACACGGCGCAGCGGCGCGAACAGAAAACAGTCGCGTCCGGAAAGCAGCGTCAGGATCAGCAGCAGGCAGATGACGCAGATCAGAAGCGCCATTCCTCCCAAAACGACGCCGGCAAGCCATGAAAGCAGCGGATGAATATGGAGCAGCCCTACGCTGGGGAAATACCATCCGGCAAAGGCCAGAAGCGGAATCGCCAGCAGGGCGCCCAGCGTCAGGGCCAGCAGGATCCGGTCCTTCTGCCGCATTGGGCCGCTCACGAGAGGATCTCACCCGGGGCAATGCGGGCGCCGCGCAGAAAATCGCCGATTTTGAGGCGGTTGCGTCCGGGAAGCTGCGCCTC
>JAILGY010000143.1:0-4630 GCA_024696325.1 bacterium
CAGAACCGCGCGATCCTTGCGCATCGCGGGGACCACAATGGCCACAAACATCCCGTAAATGGCAATGCCCAGGGCGCTGATGACAATCGCGGGCAGAACGTTGCCCGCCACCGCGCCCACCGCCGTTCCAAACGACCAGCCGATATAGGGCGTAAGAATCAGCCCGTACAAATAGTTGCGCCCCACCATGCCGGGGCAGCCGCTTGCCACGGCAAAGACTTCATCGGTATTGACGAAGGCGATGATCAGGCGGTCCACAATGCTGACGTTGGCCGCGACTTTCTGGGAAAGGGAGACCGACATCAGCGCATAGCGCAGATTGATGATCAGCTGGGTGGCTGCCATTTCCAGAAAGGGCAGGCCGCCCACCATGATGGGCACGCCGGCCAGCTGCCCTGCGGATGTGACGTTGGCAAGCGACACCGCCACGGTCTGCCAGGCGCTCAGGCCCTGCCCAACCGCAAAAATGCCGAAGGCAAAGGCAACCGAGAAGTAGCCGAAACAGATGGGCAGGCCGTCTTTCAAACCTTTCACGAAGGAGTTTTGCATCATCAAGCTTTCCCGCCGGAATTGTTCCCGTCCACCGTCCTCACTTCACCCAATTCAGCGGGAAGGAGTGGAGATCCACATGCCACAGCGTTCCGATAATGAGCTGCGTCAGCGCCAGAATAACAAATACCGAAAACGCATTGAGCCAAAACCCCACCTTGACCATGTCGGAAACGTGCAGATGCCCGGTGCTGAACACAATGGCATTGGGCGGAGTCGCCACCGGGAACATGAAGGCGCAGCTCGCCGATATCGCCGCCGGCACCATCAGCAGATAGGGATGCACGTTTACCGCATGGGCCAGGAGTGCCAGGATCGGCAGGATCATCGTTGCCGTGGCGGTGTTGGAGGTAAACTCCGTCAGCACCATGACCAGCACAATGATGACCAGCACCAGAAGGGTCACGTTGACCCCGCTCAAGACTGTCAACTGCTTGCCGATCCAGCCCGAAAGCCCGGTGGTGGTAAAGCCCTTGGCGATGCACAGGCCGCCGCCAAAAACCAGCAGCACACCCCAGGGCAGCTTGTGGGCGTCCTTCCACTCCAGAAGCCGCGACCCGTTGCGCGCGGGCAGAATGAACAGAATGACCGAGGCGATCATAACAATGATGGTGTCATCCAGATGCGGCATCAGGGGCTTCAGCAAAAATGTCCGGCTAATCCAGGCCAGCGAGGTCGCGACGAAGATTACCAGCACTATCTTCTCCTCCCACTTCATGCGGCCGATCTTCTTCCACTCCTCGTCGAAGATATGTTCGCTGCCCGCTATTTCCTTCGGCATGCCCCGGAACTGCACCTTGGTCAGGTAGATCCAGCAGCCCACCAGCAAGACCAGCGACAGCGGCACACCAAACAGCATCCACTGGCCAAACGATATCTCTACGCCGTAGAGCTGCTTGACCACGCCCACCAGAATCATGTTGGGCGGCGTGCCAATGAGTGTCGCCAAACCTCCGATGGATGCGCTGTACCCGATGCCCAGCATGATGGCCCGGGCGAATTTCTGTTTTTCATGGGCGAGATTGGCCCGATCCAGCAGCTCGTTGATGCGCAGGATGACCGCCGAGGCAATCGGCAGCATCATCATGGCGGTGGCGGTATTGGAGATCCACATGGACAAAAACGCGGTGGCCAGCATGAAGTCGCCGATCAGCGCCCCAGGCGAACTGCCCAGCTTGGAAATAATCGCCAGCGCGATGCGGCGGTGCAGGCCCCACTTTTCCAAAGCCAGCGCCAGAATGAAGCCGCCCATGAACAGAAAAATGATGCTGTCGGCATAGGCGCCTGCCACCTGCTTGCCCGGCATCGCGCCCGAAAGCGGGAGCAGTATCAACGGCACCAGTGAGGTCACCTCCACCGGAATGGCCTCGGTCACCCACCAGCAGGCCACCCAGGCGGTGCTGGCCAGCACCATGACACCGGGTTTGGAAAGATCTGCGGGCCGGAAAAAGCCGGCTATCAGCAAAAAGAGCAACGGGCCGCTCAAAAGTGTGATCCAGTAGACCTTCCTCTCACCCAAACGCTGAGATAGTGTATTCAAATCTCATCCCCCTTCTATCGATAAAAAAATATATTTCTTCATAATTCCAGTTCCTCCAGCCACAGCGCACCGCAGGCGTCGCTCGGCATGAGCCAGCCGCCCCGGGGAGAAAGCCCGACGGCGCCGATCTGCGGGCCGTCCACCATACAGGAACGCTTGAACTGCTGGGAGAAGAAGCGGCGGTAGAAACACCGCAGGCAGTCCCGCACGAACGCGCCCTCATATTCGCCACGAAAAGCCTCCCCCGCCAGAAAAAGCACCTTGCGCGGCGGACAGCGCCGGCCGATGGCGTGGTAGAGGAAAAAGTCGTGCAGCCGGTACGGCCCGAGGCTGCGCTCGGTTTCCTGGGCGCCGTCCTCTCCGGCGGGCAGCAGCTCCGGCGAAACCGGTGTGGCGCAGATATCCATCAGCACCTGCGCCGCAGTGGAAAATTCCTTCGAGGCGCACCACTCCACCACCTTGTACATCAGCGTTTTGGGAACGCCGCCGTTGACGTTGTACATCGACATGTGATCGCCGTTGTAGGTGCACCAGCCCAGCGCCGTTTCCGAAAGGTCGCCGGTGCCGACCACCAGCCCGTTGACCTGATTGGCCAGATCCATGAGGATCTGCGTGCGCTCCCGCGCCTGCGCGTTTTCGTAGGTGACGTCGTGCTGTCCTTCCGGATGACCGATATCCTGAAAATGCTGCCGTACCGCGGCGCCAATCTCCACAGTGTGGAAATCCACGCCCAAAAGCTCCGCAAGTTTTTCCGCATTGCCGCGGGTCCGGCCCGAGGTGCCGAAACCGGGCATGCTCAGCGTCAGTATCCGTTCGCGCCCGATCTTCATCAGATCGCAGGCCTTGACCGCCACCAGCAGCGCCAGCGTGGAATCGATGCCGCCGGAACAGCCAAGCACCAGCCTTTCCGCGCGGGTATGCCGCAGGCGCCGGATCAGAGCGGTGCTCTGCAGGGTAAAAACTTCCTCACAGCGCACGGCAAGTTCCTGCGGATCCGAAGGGACAAAGGGCGCGGCGTCCACCCTGGCCATGAGCTGGTCCACCGCCCGTTCCCGCAGGGTAAAGGGCACCCGCCGGAAAGCGCGGGCGGATTCCGCCAACGGTCCTTCTTCACGTGCAGCAGCAAGGCTTCCCACATCCAGATCGGCAGACACAACTTGCGTTTCAAACCGGAAGCGCGCGGTTTCCGCCGCAATGCCGTCCGGTTCCACAATCAGCCCATGCCCGCCAAAGACCATGTCGGTCGTCGACTCTCCGGGACCCGCGCCGGCATACAGCACGGCGCAGCTACAGCGCAACGCGCGGTTTTCCAGCAGGGCTCGGCGCTTGTCCGCAAGCCCCATCAGTTCCGGAGCGGCCGCCGGATTGAGAAGCAGCGTGGCCCCGGCGGCGGCCTGTTGTGCGCAGAACGCATCAATATCACGCCAGGCCGCGCCCGGCGTCACGGCAAATACGCAGTCCCGCAGGTTGCGGGCGCAGAAAAGCAGATCGCCGCCAAAGGGCACCGTCACATCATCCCACAGCGTCACTTCCGCCATGTCCGCGCCATCTCCGGGCGCAAACCAGCGGCTCTCGTTTGCCCCTCCCAGGGAAGACAGCCGCTCCTTGGGAACAACACCGATGCAGCTTCCCGCATCCAGCACAATGGCGCAGTTGTAGAGCCGTCCCGCATGGCGCAGGGGCGCCCCCACGATGACGGTCAGGCCGGTCGCCGCGCTTCGTTCGGCCAGATGCCTTAAGGCGTGTTCGCTTCGCTCCAACAGAGCGCCTTGCCGGAAGAGATCGGCGCAGGTGGAAGCTGTCAGGCTCAATTCGGGGCAGAGCAGCAAAGAGCAGCCCGCCTCCGCCGCCCGCTCCATGGCCTGGCCAATCTGTTCCCCGTTGAAGGTGACATCACCGACCCGCAGTTCGGGAACCGCAACTCCCACCCGCACAAAATCGTATTTGGAAAGCAGAAAAGACATAGAATCCTCTTTCTAGGGGTATCCCTATTTTTCGTTTTCAGATTTTTAAGGGAAACGCCTTTTCCATGACGCCCTTCAAAAAAGCGTCTTATGATCGGCGTAAAAAGTGGATAGTGTATACTGAAACGTTTCCGGATGGAACTCTTGAAGACAGGGATTTTGCGGTTTTTTTTGAAAGGTCCGGGCCGGAAGCGCCGCGAAAGCCACTGCGGTATTTACGGGAGCACCGCACAAACTGGTGAGCGTAAGGCTCCACGAACCAGATGGGACGGGCAATGCGGCCTTCTAAAGTTCAACAATGCCCAGTTGACGAAGGATTGCAATCATGCCTTCCGCGGCAATGTCATGAACGATCTTTCCCTCTTCATTAAAATAATAGAAGTTCATTACGGATGCCGAAAAATGCTTTCCCGTTGGAGCGTGCCCCAAAAACACTCCATCATGCGTTCCTGTACACTCCCAATGCACGGCGACCACGTTTTTCTCGGCAACCATATCCTGGATTTTCCATTGAACGTCTGAAAACGCCTGCCGCATGAAGCGGACAATGGAAAGATACCCCTGGGGACCGAACAAC
>JAILGY010000199.1:0-2217 GCA_024696325.1 bacterium
TTGATGTAATTGCGGCTCTGGAAACGCCCCGTCAGCCGGACGGGGCGTCCCTGTTTCCACTGGGCGGCCTCCTGGGCGTTGCGGCCCCAGGCGATGCAGGGCAGGTAGTCCCCCCGTCCGTAGCGCCGGGGCACTGCCAGCATCAGGTCGCAGATCTCCCGGCCCATGGGCGTCCGCCGCCATGTGGGGTCCCGGCAGATCGTTCCCGCCAGCTCGATCTCGTTGCGGTCCTCGTCCTCCGCCGGCAGCAGCTCCTGGGCGTATACGTAGAGGAGCAGGCGGCTGCCCTCACCGCTGCGGTTGTTGAAGCTGCGCACTTCTCCCCGGACCGTCAGCCGCCAGCCCGCCGGGGGCAGCTGGGGCAGCATCGGACCCGGCAGGGTCACGTTCAGCCGGTCCGCCGCCCCGGAGAGGCGGCGGGTCAGCAGGGGAAAGCTGTAATAGTCCACGCCTCGGCTGCGGTGGCTGAAGACGCCGGCAGCGTCCACCATGCCGCAGAGCTGGGCGGTGTTATTTTGCCATGCCAAGGGGCAACCCTCCTTCATCTGCCCGCAAGGGCGGGCATTAGGAAGGTATGCGCCTCGCGCGGGGGATATGCTCTGGGCGTGTTGCAAAATGCCCCTCCTTCGTCATTGCGAACCCGCGAAGCGGGTGTGGCAATCCGTTTTCCCTCGAATAGAGGACGTATTCCCACGCCAGCGTGCACGCTGGCTCGGAATGACGGATGGGTATCGCATTTTGCAACACGCCCAGATTATCTTGTGCTGACTCAGTCTAAAAAGAAAGCATCTACATCGTCCGTTGTGGTCAGCAGTTCTTCTTCAGCAACGCCAGCTGCCCGAGCAAGCTCGGCAGATAGACGCAATGAATCGTGTATATCCGCGGAAAAAGCAGCGTCAATCAGTTTGCGGAACTGCTCCGAGTTTTCTTGCAATCTGACAAGAAATTGATCGTATTTCGTCCTTAAATGTTCATCCAAAGTGTGCTGATTCGCAAGGTATTCTTCCAATAAAGCGTGCTCTTGTGAGAATAAAACGTATCTGCCATATTCAAAGCCCAATAGCGAAACTGCCTGTGCCAGTTGTGCCGTTTGCTTTCCGACAAACGGTGAAAGAACGGAGGAAAGCAGGGTGGAAAGGAGCTTTATCATTGCCTCCAAGGATAGCCAAAGGCAAGATTCTGTGTAGTCCTGTTCGGAGAGCTCCCCACGATGCATCCGTTCCGTGTTGCTGCGGATCGTTTCAGAAAGCTCCAGAATCGAATCTGTGTCCTGAATCCTTGTCAACCGGGAAAGCAGTTTTGCGGAACTGTCGATATAAGAAGCATATGACAAAAAAACAAATTCACTGTAACTTGATTCATCATTCAGGATCGCGTACTTGGATATCTTCTCGGCAATATTCTTCCAGCCATCCCTTCCGATCTCACTGAACTTTTTCCCTGATGCCAGAGTGCGTACCAAAAAGAGCTGAAAAACGGTGGCGATTTCCAACAGTTTCAGCTGTGGGCTATCCTCACTGGCCACCAGAGCATATAAGTGTTTCTGCACCTCCGCGATGGTGTTCATGGCTTTTTCCAGGATTTGTCCGACGGGCGAGGACAGCAATTCGTCGATCAATGGCTTCTGCCAGTTCTCCGCATACATAGCTGCCTTCTCCATCAGTCAACGGTTTTGCCAAAGAGAGCGGACAGAGTTTTCGTCTGATTTACCAAAGCTCCGAGGGTTTTCTTTTGATCTTCGGAGAGCGTGGTATAATCTTTGCCAAACAGGCACATACATTGGCTATAAGTATCGTTCAACCCGCTACGCACAGACGAAGTATCCATCAGGATTTGCCCGATTTGGGCATCGACTTCCCGGACCCGTTCGGTATTCTCTTTTACAGCTTCGATCTCTTCATTCTTTTGGCGGTTTATCTTTTTCTTCTTGCTTGAAAAAAGCAGAATAGAAGTCAGAAGCGTTGCACCCGCAATGGTCCACCCGATGGGACCGGCTAAAGCCAGAAGTGCGTGCCCTGCCGCCATACCGCCGCCCCCGGCAGTCAGTGCGCCGCCTCCGAGCCAGGCAAGCGCCGCATTGGTCGCTGCGGCTCCGGTTAAGGTCGAAATAGCGGTGCCCGTGGAAGCGGTCCCGAATGTAGTTGCGACCCACATGGCCGCGGAAGGTGCCATAAAAGCCACGGAAGCGCCTGCCGCCAAACCGGCCCCTGCACCTCC
>JAILGY010000201.1:0-11691 GCA_024696325.1 bacterium
GACAGATAAGTTAATGAGGCATGCCAGGACGACGGCGTTTTTCCTCCGGAGCATGTCAACAAGAGTTTGCAGGCAAGGGGTTCAATAGAATGCGTTATATCGATCTGCATCTGCACAGCAACTATTCCGACGGTGTCCAGACGCCGGAAGAGCTGGTTCGCATGGCCAAAGATCTGGATATGGCCGCGATTGCGCTTTGTGATCATGACACGGTGGCGGGGGTTGCCGAGGCTTTTGACGCCGGCCGCCGTTATGGTCTTGAAGTTTTGAGCGGTGTCGAGCTGTCCACTGTGTACGGCGAGTACGAGGATCTGCACCTTTTGGGCTACGGTTTCGATCCCGGTTTTCCGGAACTGCATGCAGCTCTGCATGATTTTCAGGGCCATCGCCAGGAACGAAGCCGAAAAATGACACGGCGCATCAACGAATGCCTGCGCGAGGAGGGACGGGAACTGCTGGATCCGCAGCGTGTCGATGCCATGGCGCGCGGCGCGGTGGGACGGCCGCATCTGGCCCGGCTGCTTGTCGAGATGGGGCACGCCAGGAATGTAGAAGATGCCTTTCACCGCTATCTTATTCCCTGCAACGAGCCCAAACCCTATTTTCCCGCAAGCGAGGCCATTGCCTTGGTGCGGCGGGCCGGCGGCATCGTTGTGATGGCGCATCCCCTGCTGGTATCACGCGATGTGGATCTGCTGAAGGAACTGTTTGTGGAGCTTGGACGGCTGGGGCTTGCGGGTATTGAGGCCTATGCTACCAGCGCCTTTCCGGAAGAGATAGAGCAGTTGATAGGCATTGCCCGTTCGTTGGGGCTCATCGTGACCGGAGGTTCGGATTTCCACGGAATGACCGAAAAAAATGTCACCATCGGGGCCGGCAAGGGGCAGCTGCGCATTCCCTACACCTGTGTGGAGGAGATCCGGGCCCTGCTTGCCGGAAAGACGGCCGGATGGAGCGGAAACCTTCCGTAGAATTATGATCACTCATTTTTTTGCAACTGCCGCCAAGGGATTCGAAACGCTGCTGGCGGATGAGCTGCGGCGCCTGAAGGCGGTGAATGTCCGCCCCTCGGTAGGCGGCGTTTTTTTTGACGGCCAGTTGGAAACCGCCTACCGCGCCTGCCTGTGGAGCCGGCTTGCCAGCCGGATTCTGATGCCGTTGGCCACATTTTCCGCGCTGACGCCGGAGGAACTGTACGATGGCGCGCGCGGCATCGACTGGAGCGCGCATCTTGAGCCCGATTCAACCCTGGCGGTGGACTGCACCCTGTTTCGTTCGCGGCTCAAGCATTCGCACTTTGCGGCGCTCAAGGTCAAGGATGCCATTGTCGATCAGCTGCGCGAGAAGTATGGAACACGGCCTTCTGTTGCGCTCGAACGTCCCGATGTGCGGATCAATCTGCATGTGCACTGCAACCGGGCTACTTTAAGCATCGATCTCAGCGGCGACAGCCTGCACCGCCGCGGCTGGCGCGACGAAACCGGCCCTGCGCCGCTCAAGGAGAATTTGGCTGCTGCCCTGCTGTTTTTCTGCGATTGGCCGGATAAAGCCGCCGAAGGCGGCATGCTGGTCGATCCGATGTGCGGTTCCGGCACCATCCCTATTGAGGCGGCGCTCATGGCGGCGGGGCGCGCCCCGGGACTGACGCGTGACTTTTTCGGCTTTCTTGGCTGGAAAGGACATGACGAGCCCCTGTGGGAACGCTTGCGCAGAGAGGCGCTTTCCGTAGAAAGCCCAAAAGATATCCAGATCCTTGCCTATGACTGCGATGGCGCGGTGCTGGAGGCGGCTCGGCGCAACGCGGTCCGTGCGGGGGTTGCCTCCTGCATCCGTTTCCAGCAGGCGGATGTCGCGGATCTGCCGAAGCCGGAGATTTCGGGAAAAGACGGCGTGGTGGTCACCAATCCGCCCTATGGCGAGCGTCTGCGGCAATCGGGCGATTTACAGCCGCTGTACCGGCAGCTGGGGCAGCAGCTGCGCAGATGTTTTGGCGGATGGAGCGCCGGTATTCTCACGGAAAGCGCGCAGCTTGCCCAAAGCCTGGAATTGCCGCTGGAATCGACGGTTGCGCTCTGGAATGGCCCGCTGGCCTGCACCCTGTACCGTTACCGCATCCCCGCCCCGGTGGAGGAGCATGCGGAGGCTTCTTCGATGCTGGCCAACCGCCTGCGCAAGAATTTGCGGCACTTGCGGCGCTGGGCCCGCAGGGAGGGTACGGAGGCCTTTCGGATCTACGATGCCGATCTTCCGGAATACGCGGCGGCCATCGATCTCTATGGCTCCTGTGCCCATGTACAGGAGTACGCGCCGCCTGCGGCGATCGATCCCGCCAGGGCGCGGCTGCGGCTCAAGGAAATCGTGGCGACCCTTTCCGAGGTGCTGGAATTTGCGCCCGATGCGATTTTTGTCAAAACCCGCCAGCGCCAGAAGGGCGCAAACCAGTACCAGAAGCTTGCCGACCAGCGCAACTTCATTGCGGTGCGGGAAGGGGACTTGAGTTTCTGGGTCAACCTTGCCGACTATCTTGATACCGGCCTGTTTCTTGACCATCGTCCCACGCGGAAAAGGATCCGGGAATTGCTGACCTCCGGCGGGGACTTTCTGAACCTGTTCGGCTATACCGGTTCGGCTTCGGTGTATGCCGCGGCTGCTGGCGCTGCCACCACCACGGTGGATGCCTCCCGCACCTATCTCGACTGGGCGCGGCGCAATTTTGATCTCAACGGGCTGGACCTGTCCCGGCACCGCTTTGTGCAGGCGGACTGCATGGCCTGGCTTGGCGGTGAAGGCGCCGATCAGCGCTTTGATCTGATCTTTGCGGATCCTCCGACCTTTTCCAACTCCAGCTCCCGCGACAGCGATTTTGACGTACAGCGCGACGCCGTTGCGTTGCTGAATATGGCATCCAAGCTGCTCAAGCCCCAAGGGATTCTGATTTTTTCCTGCAATTTCAGGCGTTTTTGCTTCGAACCGGAAAAATTGACGGGTATGGTCGCACAGGATATCAGCTCGCAGACCATCCCGGAGGATTTTGCCCGCTCGCCGCGTATTCACCGCTGCTGGCTGCTGAAGCGAAACGGCTGAGCAATTTGCCCGTCATTCCTGTTTATGGGGAGGAAGTTCGCCAGAATGCTCCGGGGAAGCGCTGTTTTCGATAATGCGGCGTAGACAGCGGCGTAAGGAAGCATCGGGCAGGGCCTGCAGCAAGGCTTCCGTTTCCGGGGAAAGCGGCGTGGAATTCGCTGGCGGAAGTTCCGGCACAGGCTCCGGGGCTTCCGGAGCGGAGGGCGTCAGCGTGCCGAAACGCCAGAAAATGTCATCTATCAGTTCGCCCTGCACGTGGCGGTTGACGGCGGCGATGATGCGGGGTTTGTGCAACTGAAGCTGCTGCATCCAGACGCTGTGTTCCACAATCACTTCCAGTACCCGGCCCCGCAGCTTCAGCGGTTCGCAGTGCCGGGCCAGAGGATCGCCCACGATATCCCGCCATGCCGCGGCCAGTTCCAAAACGCGGCGGCGCTGGCCCATGCCGTGCTGTTCCAGCAGCTGCGCCAGCACTTCTGAAATGGCAAAGGGCCGATTGGCGGAAAACTCGCGGGGCATGAGACAACTCCGGAACGTTCTTCAAAAGGATAAAAGGAAAACCCGGAAAACATAATGTCCCCCGACGGTCCTTGTCAATGCCCGGTGAAAACATAAATATCCAATGAAAACAGTGTCTTTTCCGGAATGCGCCGCTGATGTTTTTCTTGACAACGACGGTTTTCTTCCGTATGGTTCAACACTTTGAATTCCTGTGCCTTTGGGTGAACTGTGTAATCCATGTTTGACAACCTTTCCGAAAAATTTGACGCGGTTTTCAAGAAGCTCCGGGGGCGGGGGATTCTCTCCGACGAGGTCCTGCGCGAAACCCTGCGCGAGATTCGCCTGGTTCTGCTTGAGGCGGATGTCAATCTCAAGGTGGTCAAGGCGTTCATTGAAAGTGTCCGCGAGAAGGCTTCCGGCCAGGAAGTCATGAAGAGCCTTACGCCTTCCCAGCAGGTCATAAAGATTGTGCGTGATGAACTGGCCCGGCTGATGGGAGAGGGCGGCGACAACCGCCTGCAGCTGGGAGGCCCGCCGCCGGCCGGCATCATGCTCTGCGGCCTGCAGGGCGTGGGAAAGACCACCACCTGCGGCAAGCTGGCTCTGCGGCTTCGCAAGGAGAAACGCCGTCCGTTATTGGTTCCGGCCGACGTGTACCGTCCTGCGGCCATTCAGCAGCTGAAAACCGTAGGACGCCAGATCGGCATCGAGGTTTTTGAAGCCGGGCAAACGGCCAATCCGGTGACCATCTGTCAGGAAGCCATGCGCTTTGGCGCGCTGAACGGTTTTGACATCGTCATCATGGATACGGCTGGCCGTCTGCATGTTGATGAAGCGCTCATGGACGAGCTGGTGCGCATCAAGGAGACGGTGTCTCCCAGAGAGATCCTGTTTGTGGCCGATGCCATGACAGGGCAGGATGCCGTTACCTTTGCCGGCATATTCAACGAACGGCTGGATGTGACGGGCACCATCCTCACCAAGATGGATGGCGATGCCCGGGGTGGCGCGGCGCTCTCCATTCTTTCGGTAACGGGCAAGCCCATCAAGTTTGTGGGCCTGGGCGAAAAGCTTGAAGCCCTGGAGGTCTTTCACCCGGATCGCATGGCCCAGCGGATTCTGGGAATGGGCGACGTGCTCTCCCTGATTGAAAAGGCCGAGGCTTCGGTGGACAGGGAAAGCGCTGTCGCAACGGGCCAGAAACTGATGAAGGAGGGACTGACGCTGGAGCTTTTCCGCGATCAGCTGCGCAACATCAAGAAGATGGGCCCAATGGATTCGCTGATCAAGATGCTGCCCGGCGCCGACAAGATGATGCGCCAGATGGAAGGCGATGGTGCCCAGATCGCGGAAAAGGAGCTGAAAAGGATAGAGGCCATTATCGACTCCATGACTTTGGAGGAGCGGCGGGATCACCGCATTCTCAACGGTTCGCGCCGCCTGCGTATTGCGAAGGGCAGCGGCACGACGGTGCAGGATATCAACCAGCTGATCAAGCGTTTTACCGAAATGCAGAACATGATGAAAAAGTTTCAGGGATTGGGCCCAAAAAAATTGAAGAACTTGATACGGGGCCTGAGATAGAATATAGTAAGCGGTATTTTTTTCCGGCGGGGTGTCCCCGCCGAAGGTTTTGGCATATCAAAAGAAAAAACGAGGAGGAATTTTTCATGGCAGTAAAAATCCGGTTGGCTCGCGGGGGCAGCAAAAAACAGCCTTTTTATCAGGTTGTCGTATCGGATGAGCGCTATCCGCGTGATGGCCGTTTTCTGGAAAATGTTGGCAAATACGATCCCAAAACCGATCCGGCAACGGTGGTACTGAAAGAGGAGAACATCATGCAGTGGCTTGCCAAGGGTGCTCAGCCCAGTGAAACGGTCAAGCAGCTGCTGCGGAAAGCTGGTTTGTGGGTAAAATTTAAACAGGCGGAGTCGAGCGCCGGATAAGGAGTTTCGACTTTTTGCCTCTCTTCCGTACAAAGGATGATTCCCATGGAAGAACTGATTGCTTTCATCGCCAAATCCCTTGTGGAGAAACCTGAGAAGGTCACGGTTTCTTCCGAAGAGAAGGAAGACGGTTCCACCCTTATCAAATTGAGCGTCGATGTAGGCGATATGGGGAGAATTATCGGCAAGGAAGGGCGTACGGCCAAAGCCATGCGCACCCTTCTGAATGCCAAGGCGACGCGGGAGGGGCGGCGTTCCTCTTTGCAGATCCTGGAGTGATGGTTCAGGAAAGACGGATTTTTGCGGGAACGGTTGTCAAGGTTCATGGGCTGCGCGGTGATGTGAAAGTTCATCTGCCTTCCGAACGGGAAGCGCTGTTGCGTTATGGACAGCGTTTCATGCTGTATCGGGATGACGCCTTGATAGAGCCCCGGTCCGTCAAACGGGTGGTGCCCTGCGGGGGGGGATGCCTGGTGCGGTTTGAGGGCATAACGGAAGTCGCGGCAGCCTCCCGGCTGGTTGGCTGCGAGATTTGGATTTTTCCCGGGGACTTGTCTTTTCCCGCGGGGGAGGACGAACATCCCGCCGCTCTGGTGGGGATGAGCGTCAGGGATGCCAGGTTGGGCGAGATAGGTGTGATCGAGGATTTTTTTGCAACGGCCGCCCATGGTATCCTGGTAGTGCAGGGCGAGTACGGAGAAGTGCTTCTGCCGAATGTGTCCGGCTTCAAAAAGATGGTGGATTGGAAGGAGCGCAGGCTTTTGGTGGAACTTCCGGAAGGCCTTGTGGATAACGGAAGATGAGATTTGACGTTCTTACTCTGTTTCCGGCCATGTTTGATCCGCTGATGCATGTCGGGGTTATCGGGCGTGCGGCAGCGAAACGGGTCTTTGACATTGAGGTGCATAATCTCCGGGATTGGGCGGATCCGCCCCACTATGTGGTGGATGATGCGCCGTATGGCGGAGGTGGCGGCATGGTAATGAAGCCGGAACCGGTTCGGCGGGCGCTATCCGCCATTCGCCGGCAGGCTCCGGATTCTTGTGTCGTCCTGACGACTCCCCAGGGGAAAACTTTCCGGCAGCAGGATGCCGTGGCTTTTTCCCGTACGGCCGGAGTGATTTTTTTATGCGGGCGCTATGAGGGGGTGGATGAACGGATCCGTTCCTGGGTGGATGAGGAGTATTCCATCGGCGACTATGTTCTGACCGGTGGAGAATATGCCGCGTTGGTGATGGTGGATGCCATCGCCCGTCTTGTTCCCGGAGTGCTGGGCAACGACGCGAGCGCGGAGGATGATTCCTTCAGTGAAGGTCTGCTGGAATATCCCCACTATACCCGGCCCGTGGAGTTTGAGGGAATGACGGTTCCTTCGGTGCTGGTTTCCGGCAATCACGGGGAAATTGCCCGCTGGCGCCGCCAGGAAAGCTTGCGGCGGACCTTCTTGCGGCGTCCGGATCTGCTGGCTATGCAGGAACTGGACGATGCGGATCGCCGTTTTGTGGACGATCTGCGGAAAGGAAACGCATGAAGCCGCGAGCCTTGGCTTTGGTGCATTATCCGGTGCTGGATCGGCGTCATGACATTGTCGCCTCGGCGGTGACCAATCTCGATCTGCACGACCTGGCGAGAAGCGCCATGACGTTTGGCTGGAGCCGCTTTTATGTGGTGACGCCGGTTGAGGAACAGCAGCGTTTGGCGGAAAAGATTCGGGAACACTGGTGCCAGGGCTATGGCGCCGTATATAATCCGGATCGCCGGCAGGCGCTGGAACTCATGGAGATCTGCCCGGATCTGGATGAGGCGCTTCGCCGTTGGGAATCGTGGACCGGTGAACGGGCCTTGCCGGTGCTGACGGGTGCCGCGGTCCAAAACGGCATGTCCTGCCAGCAGTGCAGGGACTTGATGCAGGATTCACCCTTGCTGCTGATCTTCGGAACGGGCTGGGGACTGGCCCCGCCGTTGTTTGAACGCGGCTGGCCAACGCTGGAACCGATTCGGGGAGCGGGCACCTACAATCATCTGGCGGTGCGCGCGGCGGCGGCCATCTTTATGGACCGCTTGAGTGAAAATCGGATTTAGTACATTAAAGGTTTTTGTGGCAGGGCAGTTGAAAAAGATGTTTTTCAGGCTGCAATAATTTATTATAAACACTGTAAATATCATAAGGATGAACCGTAGGGTTCTCATCCTGTCAGGAGGAAAGAATCATGAACATCATTGATGAAATTGGCCGGGAACAGATGAAGACCGACATCCCGCCCTTCAAGGCCGGCGATACGCTCAAGGTCCACGTCAAGATTGTGGAAGGCGACAAGCATCGTATCCAGATGTTTCAGGGAGTATGCATCAGCCGCAAGAACAATCTTATCAGCTCTACCTTCACGGTACGCAAAATTTCCGACGGCATCGGCGTAGAGAGAATTTTCCCGCTGCATTCCCCGAACGTCGACAAGATTGAAGTGCTGAAGATTGGCCGGGTACGCCGTGCAAAATTGTACTACCTGCGCAAGCTGCAGGGCAAGGCCGCGCGTATTCAGGAGAAACGCTACTGAGAGAAGCGTGTTTCGTTTTCATGAAAAGGCCCCATTTCCTGGGGCCTTTTATTTTTTACGGTGCTTGAAGGATGAGGAAGGCAAACCGGGAAGCATCAACTGATGACGAGCGTGAGTTGTGGCGGCAGGGATTTACGGCCGTCGCCGGTGTTGACGAAGTTGGACGAGGTCCTTTGGCGGGCCCGGTGGTGGCGGCGGCGGTCATCCTTGGCGAGGACACGCAGCTGCCGGGATTGCGGGATTCAAAGCAGCTTTCCGCAGCCCGGCGCGAAGAGCTTTTTTTCAGGATTCGCCGTGAGGCTTTGAGCATTGGATTGGGCATAGTGCCTCCGGAGGAAATTGATCGCCTGAACATTTTGCGGGCCAGTCTGCTGGCGATGAAGAAGGCGGTGGAGTCCATGAAGAAGCCGGCTGATTTTCTTCTGGTGGACGGCATTTTCACCATCCCCGATCTGGCGGTGGAACGTCCCCAGCGGGCTCTGAAGCAGGGTGACGCCCGTTGCCGGGCGATTGCCGCGGCTTCCATTGTGGCCAAGGTGATTCGTGACGGCATTATGACCGTTCAGGATCGACTCTATCCGGGCTATGGGCTGGCCGGCAACAAGGGCTATCCCACGGCAGAACACCGCTCGGCGATTGCCAGGCTGGGCGTGTCGCCAATCCATCGCCGTACCTTTCGCGGCGTGTGGGAGTATCTGGAGTGACCGATACCCGGCAGACCCTGGGCCGCTGGGGCGAAGATTTGGCGGCGGCCTACCTGCAGCAGCAGGGCATGGTCATTCTGGAGCGCAACTTCCGGGGAAAACGCGGCGAGGTGGACATCATCGCGCGTGATGGGGGAGATTTGGTGTTTGTCGAGGTCAAAACCCGCCGCAGCGAGGCGTTCGGAATACCACAGGAGGCGGTGAACTGGCGCAAACGGCAGCAGATTATCCATCTGGCCGAAATCTATCTGCAACGTCATCCTTCTCTTTTGCAGCCGCGTTTCGATGTGGTCGCCATCATGGTAAGGCCGCATGCGGAGCCGCTGGTTGAACATCTGCCCAACGCCTTCACCGCTTGAAACCTTCAATGTTGTTCCCGCTCTGGGCGGAGCCTCCTTACAGTTGTGCCCGGGAAAATTTGTTTTTTCCCGGGCACAAATTTCTTCAAAATTCTTCTAAAAATTTTTTCTGCCAGGCTCGGAATTATGCCTGACGATTCGTCTCTCCCAGAGCCAGATGCTGCGGCACCGTGACCATGCGTTCATAGGAGGCGAAGGCGTCGTCCACCAGTTTCTTGTCGGGTTTTTTCGTGAACCACGAAACCACCGGAACGATGACCAGTCCGGCGATCATGCAGAAGGCGCCCGCATTGATGGGGGATTTCAGCATCGCCGGGAAAAATCCGCGGAACAGGATGTTGGCCAGCATGAGGATGGTGGAAAACAGGAAGCAGGACCAGCAGGCCGTGCTGCTCGCGCCCTTCCAGTAGAGCCCGTAGAGGAAGGGGGCCAGGAAGGCTCCGGCCAGAGCGCCCCAGGACACGCCCATCAGCTGGGCGATGAAGGTGACGTTCGAGCGGTACTGGATCAGCGCCAGGATGACGGAGATGACGATAAAGACGACGATCAGGCAGCGCATTATGAATACCTGTTTTTTCTCGTCCATTCCCTTGAAGAAATGTCCCTTCAGGAAATCGATGGTGAGTGTCGAACTGGAGGTCAGCACCAGCGACGAGAGCGTCGACATGGAGGCGGAGAGCACGAGGATGACCACCACCGCCAGCAGCAGCTCGGGCAGGCTGGAAAGCATCGCGGGGATGATGGCGTCATAGCCTTCCGTGGCCACATTTACCTTCCCGGAGAACAGACGCCCGAAGCCGCCCAGGAAGTAGCAGCCGCCCGCCACGACCAACGCGAAGAGCGTGGAAATGACCGTACCGGTGTCGACGGACTTCTCGTTGCGGATGGCGTAGAACTTCTGCACCATCTGGGGCAGGCCCCAGGTGCCCAGGCTGGTGAGGATTATCACGCCCAGCAGGTTTGCCGGATCCGGCCCGAAGAAGGAGGCGAAGATACCCGGGATGTCGGAGGTGGCCGGGTCGGAAACCTTTGCCAGACCGGTCAGCGAGGCCATGAAACCGCCCTGCGAGCTCAGGACGTTGACGATGACCGCGGAGATACCCACCAGCATGATGATGCCCTGGATAAAGTCGTTGATCGCGGTGGCCATGTAGCCGCCGATGACGACGTAAATGCCGGTCAGCAATGCCATCCCGATGACGCAGACCGAGTAGTCAATGTTGAAGGCCATGCCGAAGAGACGTGAAAGACCGTTGAACAGCGAAGCCGTGTAGGGAATCAGAAAGACGAAGGTAATGATTGAAGCGGCAATCTTCAGATTCTCGGAACAGAAACGTTTACCAAAGAATTCCGGCATGGTCGCGGTATCCAGGTACTGGGTCATGATGCGGGTACGACGGCCCAGAACTGCCCAGGCCAAAAGCGAGCCAATGAGCGCGTTGCCGATGCCCACCCAGGTGGCGGCAATACCATAACGCCAGCCGAACTGCCCAGCATAACCAACGAAGATTACGGCGGAAAAGTAGGAGGTGCCATAGGCAAAGGCGGTCAGCCAGGGGCCAACCGTGCGCCCTCCCAGGACGAAGCCGTTGACATCCGTCGCGGTCTTGCGGCAGTACCAGCCGACGAAAATCATGATGGCGAAAAACACCAGCAGCAACACAATCTTGAGATCCATGAAACAATTTGCTCCTTTCCCTTTTCTGAAAGTACGTTAGTGGTGATGCAACAATGAATATAAGCTTTCTATTCTACCATTTTCAGCACAGGTGTTACAATGCAATTTGAGCGGAATGGAAAAGATTTTCGGAAAAGGTGAACGTGCTCCGGAAAATAAATCTTTTAATATCTTGAATATTTATTGGATAATTATTGGATAAAAGTTTATAAGAAAAAATTTCCCCGGAGGGACAGGGAACGGCTTTGTCCTTCGAACTTGAAAAGACACCGGGCGTCAGTGGGAGGGCGTTTCGGGGGAGGGGAGACGTTCAACCCTTGATAAAACACTTCTTTAGAGAGAGGAAACACAAGACATGAGCACGATTCGGATGAGCGACATAACCTTGAAACAGAAGGCGGCGGAAATACTGACGTTCAAGGAGAAAATCGAGCTGGTGAAACTGCTGGACAGACTGGGCGTGGATGTCGTCGAACTGAAAGGCATCGAGCACGCCAAGGCGGACAGCCTCTCTATCAAGACAATGGGTGACACGCTGAAGGAAGGCATCCTCTGTGTGGAGGTCAAGCCGGAAAAGGCGCAGATCGATCTGACGGTGGATGCTCTGCGCACCGCCGGAAAACCGCGCCTTCAGATTGCGGCGCCCACGAGTCTCGTCCAGATGGAGTATCTCTGGCATATGAAGCCGGAAAAACTGCGGGAAACCGTCGTGGACGCAATCGCCTATGCCGCATCCCGGATTGCGGATGTGGAGTTTGTGGCTTTTGATGCGACCCGCAGCGAAAGGGATTTTCTCTACGCAGTAGCGGGAGCGGCCATTGAGGCGGGCGCGAAGACCATCACGCTCTGTGACAACGCCGGCAA
>JAILGY010000231.1:0-10927 GCA_024696325.1 bacterium
TTTCAGCTCGAAGCCCATGGCACCACGGCCAAAAGGGAATGCCTGGCCGGGCTCACCACCTTTCTGGCCATGTGCTACATCATCTTCGTGGTGCCCGGCATGCTGGCCGATGCCGGAATACCGAAGCATTCCGCCGTGGCCGCCGTCATATGGGTCACCATCATTTCCACGCTCATCATGGGACTGTGGGCGAAATTTCCGGTGGGCGTCGCGCCGGGGCTCGGCATTTCCGCCTTTTTCGCCTACTACGTCTGCGGCCCGGCAGGCTACACCTGGCAGACAGCCCTGGGCGCGGTTTTCATTTCTGGCCTGGTCTTTCTCCTGCTCACCGTGACAAAGGTGCGGCAGATGATCATCGATGCGGTGCCGCAGGATCTCAAGTACGCCATTGTGGTGGGCATTGGCGCCTTCATCGCCTTCATCGCCATGAAAAACTGCGGCATCATCACGGTGAGCCCCAGCACCTTCGTCACCCTGGGCGATCTGGGACAACCCTCCACGCTCCTGGCCATCGCCGGTGTCTTTCTCACCGGCACGCTCATGGTCCGCGGAGTGCGCGGGGCCATGCTCATCGGGATTATCGTGATCACCCTCCTGGGCATGGCGCTGGGCCTGGTCAAGCCCCCGGAAGGCCGTTTCTTTTCGCCAATTCCGCCCCTGCCCACCGGGGCCATGTTCGCCCTGGACATCAGGGGCGCGCTTTCCCACGGGCTTCTCTCCATCATCTTTACGCTGACCATGGTGGATCTCTTCGACAACATGGGCGTACTCATCGGCCTGTCCCAGAAGGCGGGCTTCATGAAGGAAGACGGCCACATCGAAAATCTCGACCGGGCGCTATTCGTTGACTCCATCGCCACCATGGCCAGCGCCGTTTGCGGGGCAACCACCTCCACCAGCTATCTGGAAAGCGCCGCGGGCGTGGCCGAAGGCGGCCGCACCGGACTGACCGCCGTGGCGGTGGCCGTCCTCTTCTTCTTCTCGCTCTTTCTAACCCCGCTGGTGGCCATGGTGCCGACCTTCGCCACCGCGCCGGTACTTATCATCGTGGGCGCGATGATGTTGCAGGATGTGGTGCATATCCGTTTCCACGACCTTGCCGTGGCCCTGCCCGCCTTCCTGACCATTATCAGCATGCCGCTCACCTACAACATCGCCACCGGCTTCGGTTTCGGCTTCGTGAGCTGGACGGGCATCATGACCCTTTCCGGCCGCAGGAACGAAGTCAAGCCCATCATGTACGTCATCGCCCTGTGCTTTGCGATCAATTTCGCCCTGCGGCCGGGCTAAACCTTTCTCCGGAGGTATGCACCCATGAGCACACTTCAAAGCCGTGAAATGCTGGGCAGCCGCCTGGGCTTTCTGCTCCTGTCGGCCGGATGCGCCATCGGCATCGGCAATGTCTGGCGCTTTCCCTACATCACCGGAGCCTATGGCGGGGCCATTTTCGTGGCCTTCTACCTCTTCTTCCTGTTCTCCGTGCTGCCCATAATGATCATGGAGTTTTCCGTGGGCCGCGCCGCGCGCCTGAACATGGGGCTGGCTTTCAGGGAACTTGAACCACCGGGTACGCAGTGGCACCGTTTCGGCTGGATATCCCTTGCAGGCAGCTATCTGCTGATGATGTTCTACACCACGGTAAGCGGCTGGATGTTCTGCTACACCTGGTTCATGGCCAGCGGCCGTCTTTCCAATCTCCCGCCGGAAGCGGTGGGCGCCTTCTTCAGCGCCTCGCTCGCACGCCCCGGCGTACAGGTATTGGGCATGACGCTCGCCGTGCTCTTCGGCTTTTCGGTGTGCGCCCTGGGAGTACGGAAAGGGGTGGAACGAGTGGTCAAGACAATGATGCTGGGGCTGCTTCTGCTCCTAATCGTCCTGGTCGTGCGCGCCCTGTGCCTGCCCGGAGCAATGGAGGGCGTACGCTTCTATCTGGTACCGGACTGGGCACGCTTTCGCGAAGCCGGGCTGCTGACCGTCTGCAACGCAGCCATGAATCAGGCTTTCTTCACGCTCTCCGTGGGCATAGGAGCCATGACCATCTTCGGCAGCTACCAAAGCCGGGAACGCTCGCTGACGGGCGAGGGGCTCTGGATCATGGGGCTGGATACCATGGTTGCCCTCATGGCCGGCCTGATCATCTTTCCCGCCTGTTTCGCCTTCGGCGTGGAACCAGGGGCAGGAGCGGGGCTGGTCTTTGTCACCCTGCCCAATATCTTCAACAACATGACGGGCGGACGGCTCTGGGGCACGATCTTTTTCCTCTTCATGTCTTTCGCCTCGTTGTCCACGGTGATCGCGGTGTTTGAAAATATTGTTTCCTACAGCACCGATGTCTGGGACATGAAGCGGCGTCCCGCAACGGTCCTGCACGGCCTGCTGCTGTGGCTGCTTTCCCTGCCCTGCGCCCTGGGCTTCAGTGTGCTTTCTTTCGTGCAGCCGCTGGGCAAGGGCTCTTCCATACTGGACTTCGAGGATTTCATTGTGAGCAACAACATCCTGCCCCTGGGCGGGCTCATCTTCATCCTGTTCTGCACCCGCAAACAGGGCTGGGGCTGGAACAACTTCGTCGCCGAGGCGGATCGGGGAGAGGGGATTCGCTTCCCCAGGTGGGCGCGTTTCTGGCTTAGCTGGGTGCTGCCCGGGCTGATCTTTGTGCTCTTTGTCAGCGGCTATGTTGACAAATTCTGGCCAAAATAGGCAGGATTCAAAAAAAACGGGCATCGAGCGATGTCCACGGTACAAACCTTTTTCCCAAGGAGATCACCATGAAAAAAACGATGTTTCGCGGAGTGCTGGGTTTGCTTTTGATGTTCCTGGCAGGCTGCGTGTACTACGAAGACGATTACGATCACCACCACCATCACGGTCCCCCGCCGCCTCCACCCAGGCACGGGGATCCCGGCCACCATCACGGGCCTCCGCCGTCCGGACACTGGGAGCGTGGCTATTATTATCCACAAAATGCGCCGTCGTCCCCGCCGCCGCACTACAGAGACAGGGGCTTCTGACCCGGGCAGGCGGGCTAAAAAACGTTTCCGGGCATCAAACGATGCCCACAACCCAAACCTTCTTCTCAAGGAGATCGGCCATGAAAAAAATGATGTTTTGCGGATTGCTGGGGCTGCTTCTGCTGCTCCCGGCAGGCTGCGTGTACGATGACTACGACCACTACGGGTACCCGCCTCCTCCGCCGCCCAGATACGGGGACAGCGGTTACTACTACAGAAGGACTCCGCCTCCGCCACCACCCAAACATCACAAGCACCACCACCATCACCATCACCATCAGGCGCCCCCGCCTCAGCGTCCGCAGGGGCCTCCTCCCCAGCATCATCAGAGCCCCCCGCCCCAGCATCACCCACAGGGAGGGCCGCAGCACCACGGGGGACAGCATCATCGTCCGGACATGGGACAGCCCCGCCCGCAGCCGCAGTCACGCCCCCACAACTACAACTACGGGGAACACCAGTCCCGCCCGCAGGGAAAGAGCATGGGCTCGTCCTCCAGAGGCTCCAGGGAGCGTACCGGACATTAATGAAAAAACGGGATGTACATCCCGTGATGGCATGCCACAAAGAAGAAAGGCCAGCGAAAGCTGGCCTTTTTCATTTTTTCTCCCTGTTTCCTCACTGCAGCCGGAAGACGATGGGCGGGTTGCCCTGTCCAACGTGTCCAACGCCTATATAGAGGAGATTGCCATGCCTTTCAAAGGCCAGGTTGTCCGTTTTTCCGGCATCTATGCCCGTTTCATGCTGCATGATCAGCCTGCCGCCGGAGACGGTGTAGGTTCCCGAACTCTCCACAGTCCCCTGTCCGGGCACCAACATCCACGAGGAAAAACGGTTGCCAGAAAAGACAAAGCCCATGGAACAGCCATGATTGCTGTGTACCCATACCCAGCGGCCCTCCAGCGGTCCGGGAGCGCCATTAAAGCCCGGCTGCTGAGGTTGCTGCGGGCCCCAACTGCCCGGTTGAGGCTGTTGCTGAGGGTGCCCCCAACCACCCGGCTGGGGCTGCTGCGGGGCTTGTCCCCAACCACCCGGCTGAGGTTGCTGCGGGGTCTGTCCCCAACCACCCGGTTGCGGCTGCTGCGGAGGCTGGCCCCAGCCACCCGGTTGCGGCTGCTGCGGGGGCTGTCCCCAGCCACCCGGCTGAGGTTGCTGCGGGGCTTGTCCCCAACCGCCGCCCTGCGGCTGTCCGCCCGCATCCCTGGCCGGTATGGCCTGCAGCGCCAGCTGCATGTTGCTGCCCGAAACAGGAGCCTTGTTCTGTGTGGACATCATGGCGGAAATTGTCTGGCCGTTCTGGGAGCGCATGTTGAGGCAGTCGCCCGCCATATCCCACATGCCCCGCATCTGCTGGCTGCTCATGCCCAGGGAGCAGGTGTTGCCACTGAACGCAAGAGCGCCCCTGCCCTGCCCCATGCCGGCCGCCCAGGCACCCTCAAGCGCCTGGGGATTGAAAGCCGCCGTTTGCGCCCGAAGAGGCCCGGCCGTCACGCACAGTCCGAGCAGCAGCGCTGCAAAGCTGAAAAGATACGATTGTTTACGTGATACTTGCATTGTTTTCCTCCTCAAAAGGGCTTTCGCGCGGCGAAACCGCTGCAACGAAAAGCCCTGTTTTTCGTCCTACTGGCTGTCGCGCATGAAAACGGCGCTCATGCCGTTGGCCCAGATGAAAGTCAGGGTATTGCCGTTGACCATCACGCGGTTCTCGCCGCTCTGGCCGGCGTTTTGGCCGCCGGTGATCTGGTACTGCAGGCGGCCGTCCGGCAGGTAGTTGAAGGTGCCCTCCTCGGCAAGCTGGCCATTAAACAGCTGGGCATAGCGGTTGCCCATGAAACGGAAGGTGAGCCGTCCCTGGGGCGTCTGCAGGGACCAGCTGCCCTCCAGTGGCGTAGGGCCGGCCTGCGGCTGCTGCGGGCCGGGTTGCGGCTGTCCCCAGCCACCGCCCTGCGGTTGACCACCAGGAGCGCCCCAACCGCCGCCCTGCGGTTGTCCCCATCCACCACCTTGCGGCTGCTGCGGTTGTCCGCCCCAGGTACCGCCGGGCTGGCCGCCAGGTTGCGGTTGCCCCCAGCCTCCCCCCTGCGGCTGTCCGCCGGGAGCGCCCCAGCTACCGCCCTGCGGCTGCTGCGGCTGTCCTCCCCATGTGCCGCCGGGCTGGGGGCCCGGTTGACCGCCAGGCTGTACATTCGGCACGCCGCCCGGCTGATTGGGCATGGCCTGCCGCGTCAGGTGGATGCTGCCGTCCAGAATCAGGCTGTTGCCCTGGATGGCGACACTGTAGGACACCTGTTTGCCGTTCTGAAACTGGATGTTGATGCGATCGCCCGCAAGCGACCACATGCCGTACATCTGCTGGTTGTTCAGCGCCATGCCGCAGACGTTGCCCATGAACATGAGCAGCATGGTGTCGGAGCCGTTGCTTCCCGCCCAGGCGCCCTGCAATGCCTGCACACTCGGCTGCTCGGCACGCAGCGGCGCGGCCGCGCTCAAAACGAGCAGGAGAAAAGCCAGGAGCGCGGAGGCTTTCAGATGTTTTCCTGTCATGATGTACTCCTTCAAAAAAGGTGGGCGGCAAACGCCGCCCGGTTACGAACAAACGTTACTGCCTCATAAAGCGGATCTCCGGCATACCCGGGAAGTACAGCGCCAGGCTGTTGCCCGCAAGGTATACACGGATACGCGCCTGCGCCCCATTCGGATAGGTGGCCCACAGCTCGCCGCCCGCCACGTTGATGCTGAAGGTGCAGACGATCTCGCCCTGTCCCTGGCTCGAAAGGCGCAGCAGGTAGAAGGGCGAAGCCGGCACGGGCTGGATGCTCAGGCGGGCGTAGCCGGTTTCCGGGCCGCTCATCCAGGAGCCGCAGAGCATCTGGCCGATCTGCTGCTCCGGCGTAAGCTGCTGCGGAGGAGCCTGAACCTGCGGTGTTCCCCCCTGCCCGCCTTCCCGGGTCAGGATGGAGGCCCTTTTCTCACGGGACATGAGGGTGAGCCGCCCCTGCTTCTTGTCCACATAGATGGCGTACTCTTTGGCCGGCATGCCGGTCATTGCGGCGATGTGCCCCTTGATGCTGTAGCTGCCCTCGCCGGTATGGCCGTCCCGGGTGAGCCGCACCACGCCGTTTTTGAACTCCCAGCGCTCGGTCTTGCTGACCCACACGCCCTCAAGCGGATCGCCCTGGTACTGTTCCAGCGGCACAAAGGCCCAGCGCGTGCCGACACCCGTTTCGATGCAGTACCACACGCGCTCCGGCCCGGTTCCGCTCAGGAAGGCATACCAGGCTTCCGTTGTCTCGCCCAGGGGTATTGAGCCCTTCATTTTGGGCTCTTTATGGGCGGCGAGCAGCGGCTGGCCAAAGGGCAGCCAGTTCAACGGCCCATTGCCCTTCTCTTTGTCGCCGTCGCGCAGGATCCAGCGACTGGTGGGCTGACCCGGAACGAGTTCCAGTGTCTCGAAGGTGGGCAAAGGATCCACGCCATCCTTGCTCGTATAGAACTGGATCATGGCGTAGCGCCCGGGCAGGTTCTGCCCGCCGTTCTGCAGGGCATGCTGCCGCATGGCCGCCAGCGATCTGTCCTGGCGCACCGGCAGGGTCTTGCTCGCGGCAAAGGCCTTTTTGCCGTTCATGGTTTCCACCATGATGATGTTGCCCACCTGCGTGCCCTCGTCCAGCATGTCCACGGTGAGGATGAGCACGCCGCCACTCAGGGGCATGGGCTGGCCGTATTCCATGCGCATCTTGCCGTCCGGGCCCAGCACCATGACCGCGGGCCGGAACACGCCGTCGGGGCGCAGTGTCACACCGCGCATGCCCACCACATTGCCCTGCGCATCCAGCTGGGAGCCTACCGCCTTGATGGGCAGGTGGGTCAGGTTGCTGAAAGTCACCTTCACCGGAATGTCCTGTCCGCCGGTCGTAGAGTCACGGTAGAGACCGGAGCCAACGGAAACGTTTCCCGTAAACTCCCGGGAGGCGTTGATGTTTTCGATGGTGATGGTGTCCAGTGTCTGGCCGTTCGTCACCTTGTACTTGACGGTTATCTCGCGCATGATGGTGGTGGTGCCATCATTGTAGTCCGGCGAGATCTCGGTGAGCACATTGCCGCCCTCCGGGCGGCCCTTCCGTTTTTCGCGTTTCTCGCTGTCCACCAGCAGCTGCATGCAGTTCAGGTATCGATCCTGCCCGCGCTGCTCAAACTGCATCAGATGGGTCATGAGAATGCCCACGCCCGTTATGTCAAAACGCATTACATGACGGGAAAAAGGCGTCAGGAAGTCGATCGGCCGGATGTCGAAATCCGCGGCCGAACGGCCGTCACGCCCGGGCTTGAGTACCGGCGCCCCCATTTCGATGTTGGTTATCCGCGGTTCCTCGTTTCCCAGCAGATCCCGGGCCTTGTAGAGTGCCGTCAGATATTCGTCCATGCCGGACTCCTGCGCAAAGGCGGTGGCGCGGTAGCCAGGATTTACATCATCCCGCCGCAGGGGAAGGTAGATGGTCAGCCCCCTGCACTTCCGGAGATCCGGAGTGGCGCCCGCGTGATAGGCCAGATCTTTCACCCGCTCCCGCAGGGCCGTGATGGCCTCTTTGGGCGCTCCCGCTACCTGCTCCAGCCCGTCCAGCCAGTCGGCCAGTTCCACGGAGGAAACGGCATTTTTGCCGTTCCTCAACTCCACGCTCAAATCCTCGGGATAGTGGGCGGCCTTGTAAATTCCCTGGGTCAGTTCCCTGAAATGCTCTCCGGTAAGGGGGATCAGCTGGGCGGTCAATGCCTTGAGGCTTGCCGTCACATCCCGCATTTTGGAAAGATCGTAGGCCGAAAAGGCGGCCGGACGTCCCAGTTCCGTATAGTACTTGACGTTGACGTCCACCATCTGTTTCGTCAGCGCTTCGGTGCCCAGATCCGCACGGAAGAGCGGCATGATGCTCAGGAAATCCGACCCCTGTCCCGGTTCCTCCGGCGGGCTGGCGAAGGCGTAGTCCGCCACTTCCGCCGCGGCGGACAGCACGTCCAGCTGGCCCATGAGGCAGAGTTCAAATTTCAGCAGGTCAAAGCGCCTGCGCGGCAGGGATTCGGCCCCGGCCTTCGCGGCTTTGACGAACTGGCCGATGGTCATCGCACTCTTGACCGGCGCGCCCTCGCCACCGTCCTCGTCCTGAAGCATCCCCGGCCAGCCGCCGCCATGGTTCCAGGGTATCAGCGCGTAGCGTTTGGCCGGGAAGCGCTCCGCCACGGTTTTGATGAAGCGCGTCAGCGTGGCCGGATCGCTCATGTCCACCTCGCCCCAGTCCTCCAGCATTTCCGAGGCCAGGGCCGGCGGCAGGGCATTGCTGGTTCCTTTGGCCGCCTCCCGGATCTGCTCGAATGGCGGGGCGCGGCGTACCCGGTAGAGCCGGGTTCCGGTCCAGTTCCCGTAGAGATCGGTGTAGCCCTTGTGACGGTCAAAAAGGACAAGGAGCTCCACATTTTCGGGAATGGCATGCTCCATCTCCAGAAAGTCCATGATGGCGCAGTACTCCAGGTTGTTGTCCCCGTCCATGTAGACCATGACCGTCCACTCCGCGGGAGCGGCCGTCTTGTCCTGGGCGCAGGCGGGACAGCACCACAGGCCCAGCAGCAGGCACAGGGACAGCAGGGTTCTGCCCGGTTCGCCGAAGCTCCGGTGCCGCATGAGGTTTCGAAACATGCTTTTGCCTCCTTTCAATGGTGTTGGTGTCTATGCCTAATCTTACAGATTTTTTTCGCGAAGACGTTTGGGGCACGCCGTATCCGGTGCCCGATCCGGCACGATGCTCCTCTCGTTTCCCCATTTGCACCCTTCTTTCGGTATCACTGTCCAAAGGATGCGTACTCTTTTAGAATCTGTACAATTTTTTCCTTGTTGTCTCCTGGGTTACGTTGTGCCCACCAAAGCACATCGCGCCCCTCCTTGTCTACAGCCCGGACATCCGCTCCGCCTGCCAGCAGTGCCTTCACCACTTCCAGGCCGGAATCGGATTGCGCCGCATGTATCAGTGCCGTCCAGCCATTATTATCTTTGGCATTGACATCCGCCCCACCTGCCAGCAGCATCTTCACCACTTCCGGATCGGAATTCTTCATTGCCGCAAGCATCAGCGCCGTTACGCCATCATCAGCTTTTGCGTGAACATCCGCCCCACCTGCCAGCAGCACCTTCACCACTTCCGGATTGGAATTTTCCTGCGCCGCATACATCAGCGCCGTTTTGCCCAATGCATTGTCTCTGGCGTTAATATCCGCCCCGTTTTTCAGCAGCATCTTCACCACTTCCGGATCGGAATTCTTCATTGCCGCAAATATCAGCACCGTCCCGCCAAATACTTTATCCCTGGCGTGGATATCCGCCCCATTTTTCAGCAGCATCTTCACCACTTCCGGAGTGGTATTTTCCTGCACCGCAAGCATCAGCGCCGTTTGGCCAAATGCATAGTCTTTGACGTTAACATCCGCCCCATCTTCCACCAGCACTTTCATCACTTCCGGATTGGAATTACCATTCGCCGCATACATCAGCGCCGTCCAGCCATCATCATTTTTGGCATTGGCATACGCCCCATCTGCAAGCAATACTTTGACCACTTCCGGATTGGAATTTTCCTGCGCCGCATACATCAGCGCCGTCATGCCATACTTATTTCTGGCGTAAATATTCGCCCCGTTTTCCAGCAACACCTTCACCACTCCCGGATTGGGGTTTTTCGCCGCCGCCATCAGCGCCGTCATGCTATACTTCTCCGACATCGTATTATTTCTGGCGTTGACATTCGCTCCATTCCTGATGAGCCTGCGCACGTTCTCCACAGTGCCGTTTTCGCAGAGATCAATAAAAGTCTCATCCGACATCGCCCCTTGCGCGGTAACCGGCGTCATGCCCAAAACGACAAAACTCAGAGCTGCTGCCAGTCCACATCTGAAAAGTCTTTCCGTCACAAGATTCACTCGTCCTTCTCCTTTCTTCGCCTTGTTTAAAAGAAGTTTCCAGAAAGCTTCCTTCCACCGCTTGCCCAACGTCGTCAGAACGCGGCGCTTCTTCCAATCTTCCAATACTCGAAAATCTCTTTAATGATTTCAGCAATCCAGTCAATGATTCCGACACCCGCTGCAAGGAGCAGCCAAAGGCCCGTTACGCCAAAGAAAAGCGGGCGTTTCTTTTCACTCTTCTTTCGCAGGACAGGGTAAAGTATCATATTTACCGAATCTTAGGGGAGCACCCCAGTCCAGGAAAAAGCAACCGGGAGAAAAATATGGAAGGACAAGCACTGGAAACAGGCGGGGAAAATACGGCTGCCACCTATAACGCGAAGCGGGTTTGCGCATGGACAGGGCTATGCCTTACCGGGCTGCTTCTTTTTGGCAGCGGACTGCAGTGGCTGTGGGCGGCAGGAATTGGGCCACTCCTTCCGGAGCCGCTCAACAATATGTGGGTGCAAACCTTCGTTCCGCTCCAAATGATTGCCATGCCCGTGACGATAGTCCTGCTTTCGCGGACAAAAGGCAGCGCGCCCGAAAAGCGGACGATGCCCTTCGGGTGGCTGGCCAGGAATTTTGTCATAGCCTACGCGGTTATGGTTATAGGCAACCTGATCGGGACAGTTTTGATGATGATGTTTACGGGCGGAAAAGCGCAGAATCCTCTCGTCGCCTATTCGCTGGATCCAGGGAGCGAGGCGCTAAAAGTGCTGTTTATTGTACTTCTGGGGCCACTTCTGGAGGAGATCCTGTTCCGGAAGCTTCTGATTGACCGGACGCGCCTCTTTGGAGAAAAGAATGCCATCCTGTTTTCGGCGCTTTTGTTCGGACTGTTCCATGTGAACCTGTTCCAGTTTTTCTATGCCTTCGGCATCGGCCTGATTTTCGGCTACATCTATGTCCGGACGGGAAAGGTGCTGTACACCTGG
>JAILGY010000015.1:0-2927 GCA_024696325.1 bacterium
TCATGGCTCCGGCGCCGGATCTGGACAAAATGGAGTTCGCCACCAATATCGTGACAAAGCTGCCCGAGCCGCCGGTCAAAACCTGGATGGGCTATCCTAACCCCTGGGGAGAGGGGCCCGGCGGCACACGCAACATTCTCTGTATCAACACAACCGTGCAGTGCGTCATCGGCGTTGTGAACGATGCGATCTCCCGCATTCGCCGGGATCTGCTGCCTAAATATCCCAATGTGGACGATGTGGTGACGGTCAACCACCAGTACGGCTGCGGCGTGGCAATTGATGCACCGGAGGCTAAGGTACCCCAGCGCCTCATCCGCAACATTGCTCTGCACCCGAACTTCGGCGGGGAATTCATGCTGGTAGGCCTCGGCTGTGAAAAGTTCACACCTGAGCGCTTCTGTGCTCTCTGGCCGGAGCTGAACACCCCTGAAAATGTCATTATCCTGCAGGATCATAAGGGACATGACGCCGTGATGAACGCGATCCTGGAAATGGCAGAGCGTAAGCTCATGCGGCTCAACGAGAGAAAGCGTGTCTCGCTTCCTCTTAGTGATCTGCTGGTCGGTATGCAGTGCGGCGGCTCAGACGCCTTTTCCGGCATCACAGCCAATCCTACGGCGGGTTATGCGGCTGATCTCATCGTCTCCGGTGGCGGAACTGTTATGTTCTCTGAAGTTACCGAAGTGCGTGACGGCGTGCAGTTCATTGCCCACCGCTGCATTGATGAAAAGGTGGGTGCACGCCTGGTTGAAGAAATGAAATGGTACGACGCATACTTACGTGCGGGCGGCGTGGACCGCGGCGCGAATACTACCCCCGGCAATAAAAAGGGCGGCCTTTCGAATATCATCGAGAAGTCCATGGGTTCTATCGCGAAGTCCGGCACCTCCCCCATTGTGGAGGTTCTCTCTCCCGGTGAAAAGCCTACAAAACACGGCGAGATCTTTGCCGCGACGCCAGCTTCCGACCTCTTCTGCGGCACGAGCCAGCTCGCCAGCGGCATGGGTTTGCAGGTCTTCATGACAGGGCGTGGTACGCCCTACGGTCTTGCTGCGGCGCCGGTGATTAAAGTCTGCTCTCGCAGCGAGATGAAAGACCAGTGGCCCGATATCATTGACTACGATGCCGGCCCCGCTGCCCTCGGTAAGGCGACTATCGCCGAACAGGGCGAAGAAATGTTCCGATACATACTCGATGTTGCCAGTGGCCGCAAGAAGCCCTATTCCGAACAGTATCGCTGGCATAATGATATCTGTATCTTCAACCCGGCTCCAATCACCTAAACGGCAAAAAGGAGAATCTTTATGAACGCTTTACTCAGAAAAGATGCCGATCAGATTATAAAAGAGAGTATTGCAGCTGTGCTGCCGGACGAGGCCGTACGCCGCACGCTCAAGGATTATAAACCCGGCAAAGGCAGAACCCTGCTCGTTGCCACTGGCAAGGCAGCATGGCAAATGGCGAAAGCGGCAGTGGATACACTGGGACATGTAGACGGTGGCGTAGTTGTCACCAAGTACGAGCATGTCATGGGTGAAATTCCAGATGTTGCCTGCTATGAGGCAGGCCATCCCGTACCCGACGAAAATAGTTTCGCTGCAACAAAAAAAGCGCTGGAGCTGGTGGAAGATCTCAGTGCAGAGGACACGGTAATCTTCCTGCTCTCTGGAGGCGGCAGTGCGCTATTTGAATTGCCCCGCATTCCTGGGGAGGAACTGCAGGATATTACCCGTCAGCTCCTTGCAAGCGGTGCGGACATTGTTGAAATGAATACCATTCGGAAACGTCTTTCTGCCGTCAAAGGCGGACGCTTCGCTCTGGCCTGCGCCCCTGCTAAGGTTTTGAGCATCGTTTTAAGCGATATCCTGGGTGATCCGCTGGATATGATTGCAAGCGGGCCGGCTTACCCTGACAGCAGTACCTGTGCGGAGGCTAAGGCGATTGCTGCAAGATACGGATTGAAGCTCAGCGCTGATGCCTCGAGGCTTCTGGACGAGGAGACGCCCAAGGAGCTGACGAATGTTGAGACCCACATCAACGGCTCCGTGCGAGAGCTCTGTGCTGCGGCAGCGGCTTCCGCCGAAAAGCTTGGCTACGAACCGGTGTTTCTCACTGATCAGCTCAGCTGCGAGGCACGAGAGGCGGGCAGCTTCCTGGCCAGTATCCTCAAGAGCCATGCTACGTCCGGTAAATCCCTTGCTTTTATCGCAGGCGGCGAAACAGTTGTGCACCTGACCGGGCACGGGCTTGGGGGCCGAAATCAGGAGCTGGCTTTGGCGGCAGCTCCCGGCATTGCTGGTACTCCCGGTGCAGCTGTCTTTTCCGTCGGCAGCGACGGGACAGACGGGCCTACAGATGCTGCCGGCGGCTATACCGATGGGGATAGCGCTGCAGAACTGAGTGAACAGGGCTTGAGCATTTTTGAAGTCCTGAAAAACAACGATGCCTATCACGCACTGGAAAAAATCGGCGGCCTGGTTGTCACCGGCCCTACCGGCACTAACGTGAACGATGTCGCCGTCGCGCTGCTGCGCGCGGAATAAGGAGGGAACGAAATGGCTCTTCATATCAAAGCAGAGGCAAACCGCTGTCTTCTGTGTAAAAGGCCTCTGTGCCAGGAGGGCTGCCCCATCCATACGCCGATCCCCACGGTGATTCAGCTCTTCAAGGAAAACAAGCTGATGGAAGCGGGTGAGATGCTCTTCAACAACAATCCCATGTCTGTTGTCTGCTCCATCGTCTGCGACCATGGGAACCAGTGCATGGGGCACTGCATCCAGGGTAAAAAAGGCAACCCGATTCAGTTTTACGAGATCGAAAAATTCATTTCCGACGCTTATCTCGACCGCATGGACACTGCTACGCCGGCTGAAAAGAAAGAAGCCGTTGCCGTCATCGGCAGCGGCCCTGCGGGCATGACCGTT
>JAILGY010000072.1:0-6275 GCA_024696325.1 bacterium
CTGATGACCAATGGTGGGCGCGGAGGGATTCGAACCCGCGACCTGGCGATTAAGAGTCGTCTGCTCTACCAGCTAAGCTACGCGCCCCAACGTTCTTGCCTTATACTCCTGTCTTTCGCAATTGTCAACGCTTCCCCGTCAGGGTTTGGGAGGAATCAGAAGGGAATGTCGTCTTCCGGGTTGAAAGGCGGTTCCTGAAGCGAGTTTTCTTCTCCCCTGGCTTTGGGCGCGTGTTGCGGCTCCGTTATCGGAGGAGCGGACACATCACCGTTTTCCTCACCGGCGCGTCCCAGCATCTGCATCTGTGTGGCGACGATTTCCGTGGTTCTGCGTTTGTTGCCGTCGCGATCATCGTATTCGCGGGTTTGCAGGCGTCCTTCAATGTAAACCTGCTTGCCCTTTTTCAGATACTTGGCGCATGTTTCGGCCAACCGATCCCAGACCACAATGTTGTGCCATTCGGTACGTTCCTGCCGTTCGCCGTTTCGATCCTTGTAGAATTCCGAGGTCGCCAGCGAAAAATTGGTCACCGCGACTCCCGAAGCGGTGTAGCGCACCTCCGGATCCTTGCCCAGCCTTCCCACGAGAATTACCTTGTTTACCGACATAAGAGCAGCTCCTTTGTAAGGGTCAATTCATAGGCCAACGAGACTCTCCAAGTATACAGCATTTTCCCGGCAACAGTGCAAAAACTCGGTGCCGGCGAAAAAGTTTGGCAGTTGTCTCATGTTTCCCGTACACTTGT
Organism: bacterium; assembly: GCA_024696325.1. GTDB lineage: Bacteria > Desulfobacterota > Desulfuromonadia > Desulfuromonadales > JAAYDE01 > RGIG7977. Next base: position 746 of record JAILGY010000072.1, read on the forward strand.
CATCATTTTATTTATTGACCGGGACAGGTGAGGATGACGGTGGATATCTTGAAAGAACAGACGGCCGTTCCAGGGCTGCGGGTGCTCCCCCTGGGAGGACTGGGGGAAATCGGCCTCAACATGATGGTCTTCGAGTATGAGGGCAAGATACTGATTGTTGATTGCGGGCTGATGTTTCCCGACATGAATATGATCGGTGTGGAGTATGCGGTCCCCGATATTTCCGCGCTGGAAGGACGTGGGGCGGATATTGTCGGGTTGGTGCTGACGCATGGCCATGAGGATCATATTGGCGCGGTGCCTCTGCTTCTGGAGCGTCTTGGCAATCCGCCGGTCTTTGGTTTGCCGCTGACGGTGGGGCTTTTGAAATGCCGTTTGGAAGAGTGCGAGATGCGGTGCAAACCGGCGCTGCACACGGTGGATCCGGAGGAACGCCTGTCTTTGCCGCCTTTTGAGGTAGAATTTTTCCGGGTGGCGCACTCCATTGTGGACAGTGTCGGTCTGGCGCTTCGCACACCGGCCGGTCTGGTAGTGCATACCGGCGATTTCAAGCTGGATCCTTCACCGCTGGATGGCCACAGGGTTGATGAAGAGCGTTTGGCCGCCTTTGGGCGGGAAGGAACCCTGCTTCTGCTCTCCGATTCCACGAATGTGGAAAGCGATGGCTGGACACCCTCGGAGCGGGAGGTGGGCGCGGCTTTTGCCGAACTTTTTCCGCAGTGCCGCGGCTGGCTGGTGATGACCACCTTTTCTTCCAACATCCACCGGATTCAGCAGGCGGTGGACTGCGCGGTGGCGCTCGGTCGCCGGATCCTCATCACCGGCCGCAGCATGCAGCTGGTCTGCCGGGTTGCCCGAGAGCTGGGCGTTTTGCGCCTGCCGGATCCCATGCTCATCGGTTTCAAGGAACTGCGCGAATTGCCGCGGGACAAAGTCTTCGTCATCACCACCGGCAGCCAGGGAGAACCGCAGAGCGTGCTGACCCGGATAGCGCGCGGCGAACACAAGCAGTTGCAGCTGGAAGAGGGCGACATGGTCATCATTTCGTCGCGGATGATTCCGGGCAACGAATGCCTCATCAACCAAAACATCAACAATCTGTACCGGCGGGGAGCGCAGGTACACTATCAGGGCGTCAGCCCGGTGCATGTCTCCGGACACGCCAGCCGCGCCGAGCTGCAAAGGGTGCTGGAACTGGTGCAGCCGCGCTGGTTTATCCCTGTCCATGGCGAATACCGGCATTTGGCCCGTCATGCGGAATTGGCGCGGCAGCTTGGTGTGGAGACGGCGCTTGTCGAAAACGGCCAGCCGGTTACCGTGAGCTGGCGGGACCTGGCTTTCGGGGAACCGGTGCCTTCCGGACGGATTCTGGTGGATGGCCTGGGGGTTGACCTTGTTGGACTGGAACAGCTGCGGGAACGGCGCCGCCTGGCCGGCCATGGCCTGGTGGTGGCGCGCCTTACGCTTGACGAAGCCGGCGGAGCTTTGCTGGAGCCGCCGGAATTTCTCGTCCGCGGCTTTGTACCGGCGGAAGAGGAGGAGTACTATGCGCCGGCGGCCAGCGCGGTGCAGAGCCTGCTTGCGGAAGCTCCAGAAGATCTGCTGGCCGATGAGGATGCGCTGAAGGATGCGGTCCGGCGGTGTTTGCAGAAGTATTTCAGCCATGCCTTGGAAAAGCGGCCGCTGATTGTGCCGCTGCTGATCTGGCGCTAGGCGCTTTTTTATAAAACAGTGCAGGGAGAGACTGCATGCTTTTGGCTTTCGGAGGCATCTTCTCCCTGGGTGTGTCATAGAGGTTTTTCAGGAAAAAGGAGAAAAATCATGAGCATTGATTTGGAAAAACAGGATATGGGCATGAAAACAACCGGTGCGGTTCAGGAAACTTCATCCAGGCTGATGCCGGTGGTCTTCAACTGGATGGCGGCAGGTTTGGGGCTGACCGGCGCGGTCGCCCTGCTGGCGGCCCATTCGCCGCTGGGGCTGGCGCTGGTGCAGAATCCGATACTGCTTATCGGCCTGATGATTGCGGAAGTCGTGATGGTCATCGTACTTTCGGCTCGCTACAGAACTATGAGCGCCGCTGCCGCAACCGGCTGTTTTCTGGCCTACTCGGCTCTGAACGGCGTGACGCTGTCCATCGTGCTGCTGGCTTATACCGGAGCATCCGTGGCCAGCACCTTTTTTATCACTGCCGGCATGTTCGGAGCGATGGCCCTTTACGGCACCATGACCAAACGCGATCTGACCGGTCTGGGCTCGTTTTGCATGATGGGCCTGTGGGGCGTCATTTTGGCGATGGTGGTCAACTTTTTTATGCACAGTGCCCGGATTGACTGGATGATCACCATGGCGGGCATCATCGTATTCGTCGGTCTGACCGCCTACGATACCCAAAAGATCCGCGTGATGGGCGAACAGATTGGCGCGGATGCAGACGAGGCCGCCTTTAGAAAAGTCGCCATTATGGGAGCCTTGGCGCTCTATCTTGATTTCATCAATCTGTTTCTGCATCTGCTGCGCTTGCTGGGCGACCAGCGCGATTGACAGGCAAAGATGTTTTCGGCCACGGGCGGAGTATCTTTTCTTTGGCCGCCCGTCGCCTTTTTTCCCAAAAACACAATTTGAAAGGGGTGGACAATGGTCAGTTTTGGAACTCCGCTGTCGGAGACCGGTACGCGACTGATGCTGTTGGGTTCGGGGGAACTGGGGCGAGAAGTCGCTCTGGAGGCCATGCGTTTTGGCATTGAGGTGATTGCGGTGGATCGCTATGCCAATGCACCAGCCATGCAGGTGGCGCACCGTGCGTATGTGATTTCCATGCTGGATGGCAAGGCTCTGCGCGCGCTGGTGGAAAAGGAGCGGCCGGCGCTTATTGTGCCGGAAATTGAGGCGATTGCCACCGATACGCTCCTGGAACTGGAAGCCGAGGGCTATCGGGTGGTACCGACCGCCCGCGCTACCCGGCTGACCATGAACCGCGAAGGCATTCGCCGGCTTGCGGCGGAAGAACTCGGCATCAAAACCTCGCCGTACCGCTTTGCCGGAACCCGTGAAGAGTTTGATGCGGCAGTGCGCGAGATCGGCATCCCCTGCGTGGTGAAGCCGATAATGAGCTCTTCCGGACATGGGCAGAGCGTGATTCGTTCCGAGGCGGATCTGGACACGGCCTGGCACTATGCGCAGGAAGGCGGACGCGCGGGGGGCGGCCGGGTAATCGTCGAGGGCTTCATCGATTTCGATTACGAGATTACGCAGTTGACGGTGCGGCATGTGGGCGGCGTGACGTTCTGCGAGCCGATCGGCCATTACCAGAAAGATGGCGATTACCGTATGTCATGGCAGCCGCAGCCGATGACGCCGCAGGCGCTTGCCGAGGCCCGCCGTATTGCCGGAGCGGTGACGTCGGCGCTGGCGGGTTCCCAGCAGGGCTGGGGAATCTTTGGCGTGGAGCTGTTTGTCAAGGGCGACGAGGTCTTCTTCAGCGAAGTTTCGCCGCGCCCGCACGATACCGGGCTGGTGACCGCCATTTCCCAGAATCTGTCGGAATTCGCCTTGCACGCACGGGCAATTCTGGGCCTGCCCATCCCGGTTTTGCACCAGTATGGTCCGGCGGCTTCGGCGGTTATCCGTCCTGACGGCACTTCCCGGAAGATGATTTTTCACAACGTCGACAAGGCCCTGAGCGAACCGGATACCCAGATCTTTTTGTTCGGCAAGCCGGAAATCGCAGGGCACCGGAGACTGGGTGTCGCGCTGGCGCGGGGAGCGACAATTGAAGAGGCGAAGGAAAAGGCCCTGCGTGCGGCGGCTGCCGTTGAAGTGGAGATGTAGGCGGCCCGGGCGGAAACTCGCCGTCAGTTGCCCCATTCTTTGAAGGAGAACGGTTATGACGAGTCTTTTGTTGTCTACAATGGAAACGGTACCCGGCCATGTCATCCGGAAACATCTGGGGCTGGTGCAGGGCAGTTCGGTGCGGTCCAAGCATTTTGGCCGCGATCTTATGGCCAGCCTGAAGAACATGGTAGGCGGCGAGCTCAAGGGCTACACCGAGCTTTTGCAGGAGACCCGTGACGAGGCGCTTGAACGGATGCAGGCCGAAGCCGTGTCTATTGGAGCCAACGCTGTGCTGAATGTGCGCCTGGCCACTTCCTCGGTCGCCACCGGAGCAGCGGAGGTTTTCGCCTATGGCACCGCCGTGGTGCTGGAGGCTTTGCCGGCAACCGCGTAACAGGCAAGGACGGGCACTATGGACAGTCTTTTTCCTCTGATACTGTTTGGCGTTCTGTTGGTGACGGGTTTTATTTTCGGCGGCATTGCCGAAAGATGCCACTACGCTTCCATCCGTGAACGTGAAAGACAATTGGCCGACATTTTGCTGGTGCCGGGCAAACAGCCTCCCGAAGGACTGGGCGATTGCAGCACCGCCTTTGTGTGCGGCAGCGCGGTCATCGGCATGGACTATTTCAAGAAGGCGCTGGCCGCCTTCGTGAACTTTCTGGGCGGGCGCATCGGAGCCTATGAGACGCTGGTAGAGCGCGCCCGCCGCGAGGCGATCCTGCGCATGAAAGAGGAAGCCCGGCGCGAAAACGGCCGCTACATCTGCAATATCAAGTTTTCGACCGCCAACATCATGGGGCAGAAGGCCAAGCAGGCTGGCTGTGTGGAAGTCATCGCCTATGGCACGGCTATCGTCCCGCACGATTCCTAAAGGTTCGTCCATATGGAGTACAGTAATCCGCCCATTCCCGAGGGCATCAACAGTCCCGACCGTCATCCGCTGCGCGATTTTTTCCTGAAGGGCGGCATGGCGGTCGGCATTTTTGTGGTTTGTCTGCTTGGCATTGGCGGGCTGGCCTCGCTGCTGGTCCCCTGGATGCCCTTTTCCTGGGAGGAACGGGCCTCCCGCGGGATGTTTCCGGAGGAAACCCAGGGGCCGCAGGAGCAGGAACTGCGCCGTTTGGCAGAGCGAGTGGCGGCGGTCATGGAGCTTCCGGAAGGTATGCGTGTCACCGTGCATTACGATGATGGCGCAACCGTGAACGCCTTCGCTATGGCGGGCGGTCATATTGTGATATACCGAGGGATTCTCGGACAGCTGAAGTCGGAAAATGAACTGGCGATGTTGCTGGCGCACGAGATCGCCCATGTGAAGAACCGCGACGTGGCGAGAGGTATGCTGCGGGGGCTGGGGATCATGCTGCTCATGGCCGGTATTGAGCCGGTTGGGCCGGTTTTGAACGGTGTAGGACAGATGGGCACGCTCTCCTTTTCACGCAAGCAGGAAGGCCGGGCCGACCGCGAGGCCACGGCGGCGGTGGCGAAACTGTATGGTCACACCGGCGGCGCACAGGATCTGTTTGTGCGTCTGCGTGAGTTGGCGTATGGCGAGCAGCGGGAGACGCCGGAGATTGTTTCCTCGCATCCCGATTTCGCCCACCGTATTGCCCGTATCCGCGAACAGAGCCGGGAATTGGGCTGCCCGACAGAGGGCAAATTGAGACCGCTGCCCAAGGCCCTGACCAAGCTTAAA
>JAILGY010000073.1:0-3630 GCA_024696325.1 bacterium
AAAAGTGGCGGCCGGCGTTCCGGCGCGGCGGCTGTAGGGAAACACGTGCAGATGGCTTACCGGCAGTTCTTCCAAAAGACGAAAGGTGTGTTCAAAGGCTTCCGGCGTTTCCCCCGGAAAACCGGTCATGACATCCACCCCGAGAGCCGCCTGCGGCAACGCGCGATGAATGCGCTCCACCAGGGCGCGGAAAAACGCACCGGTATAGGGACGCCGCATCCGCTCCAGAACCGCATCATCACCCGACTGCAGCGGAATATGGAAATGCGGGCAGATGCGCGGCGACGCAAAGGCCAGTTCCAGCAACTCCGCCCCCAGTTCATGCGGCTCGATGGACCCCAGCCGGATCCGGCGGATGCCGGTCTGGTCAAGTATCCGCCGCACCAGCGCCGCCAAATCCGTTTTTTCGGGCAAATCCCGTCCATAACAGCCAATGTGGATGCCGGTCAGTACAACTTCCGTAAAGCCGGTTTCCTCCAGGCGCGCCACCAGCTCCAGCACCCTTTCCGGCGCAAGCGAACGGCTGCGCCCCCGCGCGTAAGGGACGATGCAGTAGGAACAGAAGGCGTCGCAGCCGGTCTGTATCTGCACATAGGCACGGCTGCGGCCGGTGACCGGCATGCCGGAAAACTCCAGCGGCAGACGCCGCTCCATCTTCGTCACATGGATGCCGTTTTGGGACAGGTACTCGGTTATATTGATTTTTTCCTCATTGCCCAGCACCAGATCCACACCGGGAAGACGGTGTGCGTCCTGTGGATGCAGCTGGGCGCAGCAGCCGGTGACCACCACCCGGCAGGACGGATTGAGCCTGCGGCAGCGGCGCACCAGGTTGCGCGACTGCGCCTCCGATACGGCAGTTACCGCACAGGTGTTGACTATTACCAGATCCGCGCCGCTCTCAAAGGGCACAACCTGGTACCCGGCTCCGCGCAGATGCTCTTCCATGAGCTGGGATTCAAACTGGTTGGTCTTGCAGCCCAAAGTGACAATGGCAACGGTTTCAGACATATCGCGGCAACACCATCATTTCAGAACTCAAGAGTTTTTTCATCACTCAAAGCATACCTCTCCCTTTTCAGGCCCATTTCCCAAAATCGCCAAAATCTTCACGCTATTCAGTCACCGTCCATTCCCTGCTCCTTCGCCCCAGAAGACGCTCCTCTTCCTTCTTCCAGCCGGGCACGCAGTTCCTGCAATTCCCGATTCTGCTCCTGGACTTTCTTTTCCAGCGCCATCACCTGTTCGAAGAGGCAGGTTATCGCTTTGGCCTGCGGATCGGGCAGATGGCCATGCTCCAGATCCATGCGTTTCTTCGCCTCCGGGCTCAGAACAACGCGCCCAGGAACCCCCACCACCGTGGAATTGGGAGGCACTTCGCGAATGACGACGGAGTTGGCGCCGATGCGGGAATTCTCTCCGACCGTAAAGGGCCCGAGCACCTTGGCACCCGCTCCAACCACCACGTTGCAGCCCAGAGTGGGATGACGCTTTTCCTTGGCCCACGAGGTCCCGCCCAGCGTCACGCCATGGTAGAGCGTACAGTTTTCGCCAATTTCGGCGGTTTCACCGATGACCACGCCGGTGCCGTGATCGATGAAGAAACCGGCGCCGATAACCGCGCCGGGATGGATGTCGATGCCGGTTACCAGGCGGCTGATGTTGGAAAGAAACCGCGCGAGAAGCTTAAGATTCCGCTTCCACAGCGCATGGCTTATCCGGTGAAAGAAAATGGCGTGAACTCCCGGATAGCAGAACAGCACCTCCAGCCGGCTGCGCGCCGCCGGATCCCGTTCGAAAACCGCCCGAAAATCTTCCCGCCACTCTTTCAGCACCCCTGCACCTCCTGTTCCTTACAGGCCTCCGCAACGCAGCGCTCAAGCAGAGAGCGCCGTGTTTCCGGATCCTCCGCCAGCCAGCGTCGCCACTGCACTTCAAAGTGGGGTGTCAGCGTCCCCGTGCCAAAGGCCGCGTCAATTTCGGAAACCGTCCAGAACCGCACTTCGTCGATTTCCACCGGGTCGAAGTGAAACGGCCCCTCGTGGCAGGTCACATAGGTCATGACATTTTCCGATTCCACCGTATTGCAGATACGGGAAGGGCCCCACGGCTCAAGATGCGCCTCGGCAATCCCCAGTTCCTCGCGGTATTCACGCCGCGCCGCCCGCTCGTAATCCTCCCCCGGCATCAGGTGCCCACCCACGCTGGTATCCCACTTTCCCGGCTGGATATCCTTGGAAAGCGCGCGTTTCTGCAAAAGCAGGGCGCCCTGCCGGTTGAAAACCAGAACATGGGCCACCCGGTGCACCAGTTCCGGATGGCCATGGCAGAGGCTTCTCGGTGCAAGGCCTATGACCTTGTCGTTCTCGTCCACAATTTCAAACAACTCTTCTCCAGCCTGGCCGCCATTCATGGAAAGCCTCTCTTTCTCATCACTCACATTTTCCTTCATCAGCGATCAAAGAACGGGCTCTTCCCGGAAACCGACAGCGGCATTCCCAGTATCATCCGGACATCCTCGCCCATGAGGCCCAACTCCAGAGCCGCCTTGCCCGCGCTGTAGAGAATCCGGTTGTCAATGCGCAGATCGGCGGCCCGGCTTGCCGCCGAACCGACGGCGATCCCCAGATCGCCGCTGTTGAACGCGCACAGGCCACCGTCCGTAGCCAGATCGCCGCAGGAAGCGCGGCCACAGAAGCCGCAGCCGTTAAGCCCCAGGGGCTGTGCCCGCGTCCCGAACAGCAGCAGCACGCCCGCCTGTTCCACGTTCCCCGCATCCCGCTCAAAGAACGCCAAGTCGTCACGTTTGGCAATGTCGCGCATCCGTGCGGCAAGCTTCGCCTTGTCTTCTCCGATGAGTATGGCCGTCTTCAGAAAATCAAGGCCACGCCCTTTCGGCGCGGTGCGCGCCGCCATGCAGATCATCTTCGCCGCTTCCAGCAGCTCTTCCGGCCGCATTTCCTGATCAAGACAAATCATTTCAACCTCCCTGAAAAATTTTTTGTACTGATCTTGCCCGTTATGAGTGAAAACCAAGTTAAGCATGTTAAAGTGCTTCAAACGCCATGGGTCCGACATATCCAATGGCACTATGGCGGCGGGCACGATTGGAGTCAACTTCAATAATCTTTTCACGAGTGGCCAAGCTCTTGGGGTGTTCTCCAAAAATTGGACAGTTATGATAGCTTACCCTGCCCAATTTGGGGGAGCACCTCATATGCTCATTCACTCCTTGCGGCTGCACTGGAGTTTATTGAGTTCATATTACGATTCATTGACAAGTTTGCCGGTCATGTGTTCGATTGTAAGTTCCAAACACTGCACAGCATGACCATCCTTTCTGATTTCATCTTCAACGCTCTCGGGCGTGGGATAATACTTGAGCGCAAATTGCCTCACTTTTTCTATAACTGTTTCACGATCCTCCAGGACCCGAATTCTTCCGAAAACGATAACGCTTTTAATATTCAGCGCCCATTCTCCAAGGTTACGGTATCCAGCATCGTGCACGCAGAACGATACTTTGTCGTTTCGCCGGATGGCATCCATTTTGTGACCGGTTTTTGCTGCATGGAAATAGATCTTTCCAGATACTTCGTCATAGTAGAAATTCATGGGGAAAGCATAGGG
>JAILGY010000148.1:0-2179 GCA_024696325.1 bacterium
AGGAACCCTACAGCCGGGAAGCCATGCTGCATCTGGCTGAACGGGCGCGGCGCCATGTGCCGGACGTGCGGTTGCGGGGAGTGGAAACATGATGGGAGAGGAACAAAAAGAGCAGAAACGGCTTGAGGTTGGCGAAGAAGAGCCGGATCTGGTCTATCCTTTGGATGAAGAAGATCTGTTGCGGCGAGTCACCGGCGAGGTGCTGAGGTTTCGTGAAGCGCATGGCGCGCTTTCGGATGTGGAAGATGTCGTGATGGCGGTACGGCGCATCGCCGGTGAAGTCCGCGAAGTCATGGCGCTTCGGCATTTGTCTCTGCACCGGATCGATCTGGTGGAGATGACAAGACGGCATCTTCGAGAGAAAGCGATTGAAAAACCGCGCGGCGGATGAAATACTTTGTTTTTCTTTTTCCCCGAAAGAGGGGAGAAGACCGCGGTGAGAAGCGCCGTTGGGAACTCTTGTGATGAGGCGAAAAAAGTATGGACGAGGACAAGGTTTTTATGGATGGAGAAGAGGACGGTCAGGAGACAGAAGAAAGTTTTGCCGCCCTGCTGGAGGAGAGCCTGAAAAAACGCGCGGTGCGTCTGACGCCCGGGCAGAAAGTCTCGGCGAAGATTTTGCAGTTCAACAACGAGTGGGCTTTTCTGGATACCGGACAAAAGGGCGAAGGGATCCTGGATATCCATGAATTGCAAAATGAGGAAGGCGAGATGACGGTGGCGGTGGGCGACACCGTGCAGGTCTACTTCCTTTCCTCCTCCGGCGGAGAGATGCGCTTTACCTCGAAGCTGGGCGGCGCGGCAGGTGCCCTGCAGATGGAAGAAGCCTGGCGCAGCGGCATTCCGGTGGAAGGAAAGATCGAAAAAGAGATCAAGGGCGGCTACGAAGTGCGTTTGCCTGGCAACGTGCGTGCCTTCTGTCCCTTTTCCCAGCTGGGCATCCGGCGGCAGGTTACTCCCGAGGAAGTCCTGGGGCAATCCTTCTCCTTCAAAATTACCCAGTTCGGCGAACGGGGACGCAATGTCGTGGTTTCCCACCGGGTGCTGGCCGAGGAGGAACAGCGCCGCAAACGTGAAGAGCTCAAGGAGACGCTTGCGGTTGGCCAGACGGTCAAGGGCGTGGTAACGAATATCCGCGACTTTGGGGCCTTTGTGGATATTGGCGGAATCGAAGGTTTGGTACCCATTTCGGAAATTACCTACGGTCGGGTGGAAGACATCAATTCTGTTCTGCAGGTCGGGCAGGAAGTGGAAGTGGCAATCAAGAACTGCGACTGGGAGAAAAATCGTTTCTCGTTCAGCATTCGCGATACGCTGGCCGATCCTTGGAGCATGGTGGATCTCAACTTCCGCGAGGGCGGCCGCTACGCGGGCAAAGTGGTGCGGCTCACGCCGTTCGGAGCCTTTGTTGCCCTGGGCGAGGGCATTGACGGCCTGATTCATGTTTCCAAACTGTCGCGCTTGGGAAACGGCAAGCCAGTTAAGCATCCTCAGGATGTGTTGGAAGTCGGGCAGGAAGTGCTTGTTTCAATTGAGAAGATCGATCGCGATCAGCGCCGGATCGCACTGGTTCCAATTGGTGGCGATGCGCAGGTCAATGAAGAAGCACAGGAAGTGGAAGAAGCCTTACCGGCGTCTTATGTTGAAAAGCCGTCGGGATCCAGCATGGGCACTTTTGCCGATCTGTTAAAGAACAGCGGTAAAAAGAAACGGCGGTAAAAGCCGGGAAGTGGAATGAAAAATAAAGCCGGAAAAGCGTAACATGGCTCGTAGCTTTTCCGGCTTTTTGTTTTTCCATAAAAAGCAGCAATGGACACTTTATTGTTTGGGCTGATCAGCCGCCGTTTTGGATTCTTTGTCTTGTTCGTCGGCAGGAAGCGGCGTGTTGAGCAGCCACAGGATGGCCTTGATGTTGCTGCCGCTGATGAAGTGCCCATCTACCCAATAGGCGGGGGTCGCGCTGACCTTGAGCGGCGCTATGGCCTGCATCTGGCGCAGAAATCGGCCGTTGTCCTGATGCTCGGGCAAGGGTTTCTGTTCGTCGTCATATTCGCCCGAAAAGGCGGCTTCGTAGGCTTCTGCCGGATTTTTTGAAGAGAGGATCCAGATGGCCTTGGTCATGGCCCGGGGATGCATTTTCAGCGGCTTGAAAAAAATATAGCGGGTGACATCTGTGCGA